>JBBSLR010000121.1:0-7736 GCA_038255045.1 Phormidesmidales cyanobacterium | reverse complement strand
TTCGGTGGGGATCTATGCGATCGCCATTCCCCTCGCCTTTCTCAGCCCGTGGCTGGCCCTGGCGCTCTACGTCCTGGTCGCTGTGCTGTGGCTGATACCCGATCGCCGCATCGAAAAAGCGCTGACCTCTTAGAGGTCAGTAGCAGGTCAGCCGCTGCTGCAGGGCCTGCTGAGCGGCGGTAGACCGGAGGGCCTGGGCCACCTGCTGGGCGGCTTCGAGCTGCCCCATCTCGGCATAGCGAAGGGCAATGGATTCTAGCAGGGTGCCCCGGTCTAGGGGATCGCGGCTGGGGATGGAGGAATCCATCTGGGCCGCGTCGGCGTAGCTCACCTCGTCTGGCCCTGGCAGGGCAGCGGCGATCGCAAAGGTCTGGGCCAAGTGGTCGGCGGCGGTCTGGGGTTGGCCCCAGGCGCGGTAGTAGTCAGCGATTTTGACCCCCAGGGCTACCTGCTGCTGCGGATCGTCAATGTCAGCAGCGGTTTGTGCGGCGGCGGCCCCATCGCCCGTCTCGAGCTGTTGCAGCACCACCAGGTAAAGCATGCGATCGCGCTCTGGCGGCGACGCGATTGATTTTGCCAGAGCCAGGGCCAGGGAATAGTTTGAAGCCCCCAAAAACTGGCGCACCAAGGGCTCTACCCCAAAGAGCGCAGGCGAGGTTTTGGCCATCTCCAGGGCTTGGGTCTGCACAGCCTGGGCCTGCTCCGCCCGCCCTAGGCGATCTAACAGCAAGATGCTTTGCCCCAGCAGATCTAGTTTGGCCGATGAATCTTCCAGCGCGGCCAGGTCTGTTAAGGCCTGGTTGAGCTGCTCTAGGGCGATCGCCGACTGATGGGTTTGGCTATAAAACTGGGCGATCGCCACCCGGGCAGAGACCTGACTGGGGTAGTACGGGGTGTTTTGGATCTGGGGCAGCAGGCGCAGGGCGGGCTCAACTTGCCCCGCGTTGAGGTAGCCCTGAACCAGCGATCGCAGCGCCAGGAAGCGGGTTTGGTTTTCCCAACCGGGGTCTAAGCCTGCGAGGGCCTGCTGGGCGATCGCAAATTCTCCGGCGGCGCTGGCTGACTCCACCAGTTGCAACCGCAGCTGCTCCTGTAGGAGGGGGTCTAGGCGCTCGCTCAGCTGCCAGGCCAGCTCGTACTGGTGCTGAGTCAAATACTGGGCACCAGCCCGGCGCAAGGCATCGTCAGCATTGGTAAAGGGCTGCAGCCCTTGGGCGGTTTCCACCAGGGCATCGAGCAAGGGGGGCACCAGGTCAGGGCGTTCGCCCCCCAGGGCGGCCAATGCTATCAGGGTCTGGATTTTGGCTTCGGGAGAGGCAATTCTGTCGATGCCCGCCAGGGCCGCCTGCCATTGCCCGACCTGGGCATAGGCCAAGACCATGGGTGGCCATACCTGGTCTTGGGCAGGGGCGGGCAGCGCCAAGGCCAGATCCGTCGCTTGCTTTAGCAGGTGCTCTAGCTGAGCGGGGGGGGCGGTGGCCGCCAACTCTCGGGCCAGGTTGATCAGGGTGATCGCCTTGATCTGCGGTACAGGAATGCGGTTGGCCAGCTGCAGCGCTGGCTCCACGGCTCCAGCTTTGGCGTAGGCGGTGGCGATCACACTCCAGATGTCGGCCAGATAGTTGGGGTCGGGGATGGTCATGGCCTCGGTCTGCCCCAGGGCAGCATCGAGAATGGCGATCGCACTCTGGCGATCACCCAGGGCGGCATAGCCCTCGGCCACCGGGGCTGCAATCAGGCCAAAGCCATCGCCCCCCAGGGAGTCGAGCAGCGATCGCGCCTGGTCGAGCTGCGATCGGGCCTCGGCGGGCCGATCTAGCTCCAGGTAATACTGGGCGAGCTGCAGCAACACCAGCCGTTGGCTATTGACCACCCCATAGGGCTCCTCCAGGGTGCGGGCAGCGATCGCCACCTCGGGCAGCACCGCCAGGGGCAGTTCAGGCTGCTGGGTGGCCAAGCCGTAGCGCACCAGTTGCTCTAGGGAACTGGGCTGCCCGCCCGTCGTCCCCGCCACCAGCGTGACCACGTCTGTCTTGGCAAAGGGGTCTGCGATCGCCGCCGCCATCGCCGCCGCCTGCGCCAGGGTGCGGGCCGCTAAATCAAACTGCCCAGCATTGACATAGTCATAGCTACGGTAGGCCAGATCTCGCACCAGCAGCGACAAAATTAGCCCCGGCTGGTCTGGGCAGGTGGTTGTCGGGGCGATCGTTCGCTCCTGGGCCACAGCCCAGGGTATCGACGGCACCGAGGCCGTGCAGAACACCAGAATGCCAAGCAAACCTGTAGCCAACCTACGCTTTCCCTGAGCCATCGCCACTCGCGCCATTCACGTCATCTGCTATTTTCTACACCGCCTAAGGGTCGTTTTCCGCTCACCTGAATTATTCATGATGCTCGAAAAGCGCTCGTCATTCCCGCGAAGAGCCTGCCCCCGCGAAGGCGTGGGGCGGGAAACCATGTGAGAGTGAGTTGCTTCGTATGGTTTCCCGTTTCTACAGGAATGACAGCCCCTACCTCCTCAGAGTCGTGAATAATCTGGGCTAAAGCGCTGACAACACGGCCCCCAAGACAGCACCAGTCACGGGGTTGACCACCACAATGTGGTTGCCCAGCATCACTAAAGCGGTGTTTTTAGGCTGTCTGATCAGAGATGCGACCATTTGAGGGAGGCGCAGCCGCCTGACCAGAGCATTGGGCAACCAGCGGCGGCGGGCCACGGGCTGCGCCACACCGGGTAGGGTGTCGAGATGGGTCAAGACCTCTGCGGGCAAGCCTGCAATCAGGGTGGAGTGCGCCGACTCTTCTGCGGTTGAGATGATCGTAGCGATCGCCTCAATCTGCCCCTCGGAGAGGTTTTCTAAGACCTCCGTGGGCACCAACGCCACCTCTGTCGTGGCTGCCGCGACGGCCACTATATCGGTTAAGTCTTCTGAGGAGACAGTCATTACCTCCGTCAAAGACTCAGCTATGGTCAGGCTATCTGCTGTGTCGGCAGATGGCATCTGGTCAATTTGAATCAGGCTGGGGCCGTCTACAATGTCCTCCTGACCGGGGCTAGCCTGGGCTACAGTCCACAGGCTGCTGGCGGCCACTAAACCCAAACCGATGCCTATCGTCCGCCGCCAAAGGATCATGACCGTTCTCCAAAAGATAGTAGTGTTGATTGACTGACCAACCCTGGCGATCGAGTCTTGCCTACTAACTGTTGGGGGAACGCGCAGCGAATTTCCCTAGAGTTGAGCGAGAGTCTGCCAGTGGTGCAGAGGCGGCGGCTGAAGGCACCCCACCTCTGTCCATCCATTAGACAAGTCCCAAGCCTTCCCCAGGCAGGCTAAAGGTTCAGTTTTCTAACTGGCTCGGTGGAGCGCCTGAATCCCCCATCCCCCATCCCCCCATCCCCCTATCTACTAACGGGTCTCTGCGGTCAGCACTGGCTGTGGGGCCGCCACATTCAGCACCGGGTTTTGAGGAAAGAACCCGTGGGACATGATTTTGAACCCGGCCTTGTGAACCGTCATAATCGGCCATTCCTCCGGCCGGGGAATGTGGGTGACCCCCTGGGTGTACCAGACCACCACATCCTGACCCACCAGCGGCTCATCGTCGGCCACCATCTGCGGTAGACCTTCCTTCGGGCCGCTCTGGTTGGGGTAGTCGCCCGCCGCGTACAGCTCCTTGGGCTTGTACTGGGTCGCCCAGAAATGGTGGCCCGCAAACTCGCCCCGCTGCCACACATTCGACCCTTCGTCGGGGTAGAAGGTGGAGTTGCTGCCGGGCATCAACATGTAGCCAGCGGGCATGCCCAGGTGATTCTGACTGGCTCCTGTGACCACCCAGGTACGGCTGCTGGCCATGCTCATATCGCGCCCGGCTTTAGCCTCCGAGGTCAGCGGCGTGGCCTCCATGGCAAAGGCGTTGCCGTAGGGGTTATCGACCCCCTTGGGCATGGCTTTCACATTCATTTCGGCCACGGTGTTGGCGGGGCCATCGACATCAAAGTCGAGGCGAAAGTTGAGGAAGTGCTGGTGGTTGACGGCCACCACGTGGGGGGCCGGGCCACCAGGTGGCCAAAGTGGTCGTGGGTTTCGGTGACATCTTCGGTGCCCTTGGCCAGCATGATGCCGGTCAGTTCGGTCTGCTCTTCGAGCATGCCGTCTTCGTGGAAGATCCAGCTGATGGCGTAGTCGTAGTTGCCGATCGCCGCCACCGTCGTCATCACCAGCTCTCGGCTGCGCCGCCCCTCGTGGGTTTCGTTATTGAAGTCGTAGTGCCGCCAGAGAATGCCGCCGTCGCGCTCGTAGAGGGCAATCACATCTTCCATCGCGGTGGGTTCGCCCAGGTCGTCGGCCATCAGAGCGTCGAGCAGCACGGCGTTTTGGGGCACCTCGTTGCCCAGGTACATGGGGGTCGAGAGCCAGCCAAAGCGGTATTCGCCCACGTCAAAGGCGCTCTTGACGGCCCAGGTGGGGCCGGTTTCGGCGTAGGGCACCACCATTTCTGAAAGGCTGACCCGGTAGAGAATGGGCCGCTCGACACCATCTTCGGTGTAGGACACCTGGTACAGAGTCAGCCCTTCGCGGGGGTGCAAAATGTAGCGAAATTTCCAGTTTTGCCAGGTGACGGCATTGCCCTCTAGGTTAAATGTTTTGCCCTGGGGCTGCTCGATCACCAGCGCCTTGGGGGAGGGCTGGAGGGGGGCGGTGGTCTCTTCGTCGTAGTCAAAGTTGGCCTTGGAGAAGGGCTCAACACCGGTATCGACCACGTCGACCACCTCACGATCGGTGAGGTTGACCACCACCATCAGCCCCTCGATGGGGGCACCGTAGTAGTTGACGTAGTTGGGCTGGTAGTAGGTGTAGCCGCGCATCAGCCGCTTGCCGCTGGCGCGCTCGGCGGGGCTGAGCAGGCCCGGTGCCCAGCCGTCGACCACGGCACTTTCAACGTCGGTAATGCCCCGCTTTGCCATGGCGGCCTGCCAGCGGGGGTCGGCCTTGGCCAGCTCACTCAGCAACTCAAAGTCTTCGTCGAGAATGGCGGGCTGCACGCCAGAGATTTCGTCCCAGCTGGTGAGTTCGGCGGTGTTGAGATCGACTGTGGCTTCGTAGGTGATGTTTTTCACCGGCTCTAGCACCACTACAAAGGCGGCTCTGGGCACGGCATCGCCGGGTTTAAAGGCCCACACTAAGTCTTTGTCGGGCTCTTGCAGCGAAATGTTGGGGAACCGGGCAGCTGCGGTTAGGGGGTGGGCGGCTTTGATCACCGCTACCGCTGTTTCAATCTCTGTGGCGGTGAGGGGGGCCAGCGGGTGATCTGGGGGCGACTGGGCCGGGGCCGGGTGCAGGGCAAAGGTGGCGATCAGCACCAGGGCGATCGCACTCACCCACAGATATCGCAGCCGTTTAAACACCGCCATAGCTTCAGCCCTTTGCCCTTTTGGCAATCCAAGAATGTGTGGGAGAACAATCTCCAATGGAATCAGACTCTAGCGGAATCCGCTGGGCAAAAGTGGCGTATAAACTACAGTCGAGTACAGTCGTGCCAGGATCTGTGAGAGATCAGCAGACTCAGAAACCGGCATTGCTGAATGACAGCCTGCATCTGGATACGGGCGCACGGCGGTGCGCCCCTGCGAGGAACATTGCGGCTTGAATTCATACCGTATTCAGCAGCGCCCAGAAAAACACCCAGAAACCGGGTTTCTGTGGGGGGTAGCTAGATCATTCGTGCATCCCAAAAAGCAAACCGGGTTTCTGGTCACTTGAACCCCAGCCAGTGCCTCAGCACTCGCCAGCGGTGGGCGTGGGTGGGCAGCCGCAGCCAGTAGGCCCAGCGGCGCGAAAAGCCCCCCAGCCGCCCGGTGATGCACAGCCCAAAGCCACAGACCACCGCTTCTCCCTGGCCGAGGGTGAGCATGTCGCCGAGATGGTTGTAAACAAAGGGTTTGAGCGGACGATTGGCGATCAGCGCCAGCACATTGGAGGCCACCGCCGGGCCAGCCTGGTAGGCGGCCTGGGCCGTGGTGGGGGCGCGATTCCGGAACGGATCGCTCTGCGAACCGCAGCCTGGGGCGGGCATGGCGGCCATATCGCCCAGCACAAACACGTTGTGATGATCTACCAGCTGTAGGGTGGGGCGCACCGGGCACTGGCCGAAGGGGGTGGGCTTGAGTTCGGCACTACCGAGCCACGATCGCGGCACCGTGCCCACCGTCCAGAGGGTTAAATTGGCCTGGCAGCGGCGGGTTTGGCCCTCGTAGCCAAAGGTGAGGCCGCTGGCATCGACCGCCTCAATGGCGGCATCGAGATACACCTCTACCCCCCGCTGAGCCAATGCCCGCGCCGCCGCCCGCTGGATGCGCTCCGGGTAGGCTCGCAGAATTTCTCCCCGGCGGTCTACCACGGTGATCTGGCCCCGACTGCCGAGGCGATCGCTCAGTTTGCAGGCCAGCTCGACACCGCTGGGGCCAGCCCCGGCCACCACGACCTGTACCTTGGGCAAGTGGTCGAGGTCTGCTAGCCGCCGCTCTAGCTGCTCGGCATCGGCCAGGGTGTTGAAGGGCAGCGCGTGGGTTTGACTACCGGGGGTGGCGGGGGGGCGCATTTGGCTGCCCAAGGCCACCACCAGATAGTCGTAGGTAAGGGGTTCGCCGTGGCGCAGGGTGACGGTTTGCTGGGCTAAGTCAATGTGCTCAGCCCAGTCTTGGCGCAGGTCAACGGCGGTGTGCTTGAGCAAATCTCGGTAGGCGGGGGCGATTTCCCAGGGGGCTAGCTCGTGGGTGAGCAGCTCGTAGAGCAGGGGGGTAAAGTTGAAGCGATCGCGCGGCTCCACCAGGGTGATGTGCACCTGGGCAGATTTCTTCAGCCGCTGGTGCAGCGACAGCGCGCAGTACAACCCGCCAAAGCCCCCGCCCAAAATGCAGACCCGCACAGTCCCGCCCCCCAGGGCGGGCGAATGGCTTGCGGCATCGGAGATCACAGGCTTGGAGGGCATGGTGAAAGAACCCAGGAGGCTGTGCCAAGGGTGCCCAGCTTACTGCACAATAGCGCTAGATTGCCTGGCCAAGATCGCCCTTTGTGTTAACCCCATGCCCGAGTTTTATCAGGGGCCGCAGCTGCTTCAACCACCCGCTATTGACCTCTGGCTACTGTCTACCGAGAACGTTGCCGCCGCAGATTTAGCCGCGCTTAAAGCCTGCCTCGGGCCACCAGAACAGGAGCAGCTACGGCACCGGCGATTGGCCCTGGCCCAGCAGCAGCTGATCACCAGTCGAGGCTGCCTGCGCCACCTGCTCAGCCGATACACCGATCAGCCCCCAGAGTCTCTCAGCTTTAGCTATGGTCCGCGCGGCAAGCCCGCGCTAGATCTAACCAGCAATGGGCAGCACCAGGCTTTGCAGTTCAACCTGTCCCACAGTGGGAAGCGACTGCTGGTGGCGGTGAGTGGGGCCGCCAGCGTGAGGGCGATCGGGGTTGATCTAGAGGTGTCGCGCCCCGTCACCCATCTGCCGGGGCTGTGTCGCCGCTACCTCACCCCCACCGAAGCTGCCCAGGTGCTGGCCCAGCCGAATTCCCAGGTCGATCAACAGTTTTTGCGCTATTGGACGGGCAAAGAAGCCTGCTTCAAAGCGCTGGGCTTGGGCATTGCCGACTCAATGCAGAGCCTAGAGCTAGCCTTAAACTACCCAGCACTGACCCCAGCGCTGACCCCAGTGGAGGTGACGGCACAGGGCAATCTAG
>JBBSLR010000120.1:0-7737 GCA_038255045.1 Phormidesmidales cyanobacterium | reverse complement strand
CAAGCGTTCGTGGCTGCGGGCTTCGATCAGGGCCGATACCAGCAGCACATCCAGCTGGCGGTGGGGTTCTTCAGAGCGCACTTGCTGGCGCAGCCCGGCCCCGTAGGGCGGCGGCGGCAGTGGCCCAAAGGGCACACCGCGACGCTCTAGCCACTGGTTGACCTGGGCAAAGTGGGCCAGTTCTTCCTGGGCGATCGCCGTCAGCACCGTCACCAACTCACCGTCGGACGGATAGCGATTGATCAAACTCATCGCTACCCCCGCCGCCTTGCGCTCGCACTGGGCATGGTCGAGCAAAATTACGTTCAAATTGGCCAACGCCTGATCAACCCAAGCCTGAGCAGTTGGCGTCTGCAGAAACCTGATCGTGGCAGCGGCGGTAGCCATACAAATGACAGAAAAATAAAAATCTACGAACAGAGGCTAAAGACTTTTGAGGTGTTGCACCAGGGCGTAAAGCCCCAGGCGATAGCTGTCGGCTCCAAAGCCACAGATCTGACCAACCGCCACGGCGGCTATATAGGAGTGATGACGAAAGACTTCACGTTTGTGAATGTTGCTGAGGTGAACCTCGACCGTAGGCAGGTCAACGGTGGCGATCGCATCTCGCATCGCCACGCTGGTGTGAGTGTAGGCTCCAGGGTTAATTAAAATACCGTCCCGCTCCCCAAAGGCCGCCTGGATACAATCCACCAAGGCCCCTTCGCTATTGGATTGAAAACTATCTAGAACCACTCCCAGAGTTTCAGCTTCACCGACTAACATTTCCTCAATGCTGGCCAAAGTCTGTGTGCCGTAGACCGTTGGCTCTCGCAGCCCCAGCATATTGAGATTGGGGCCGTGAATGACTTGAACCCTAAGCAATGACTTATTTCCTTAGGCTACTAAGCAGAAGAACATAATTAAATAATGTCACTCAAACTAAAGTGAGGAGTATCAAACTCTGCCAACGACTGATATATATCGACTTCGCTTCGCTGGACGTGACAAAGTAACGTTTATTTAAGGTTGCCTAATATTTAAGGTTACTTACCTAAAACGCCATCAGCCATCAGCACATCCCCAATAAGTCCTGCCCGGTACCTCTACCAGGGCAAAAATTATCTACACAAAGAATGTCACCCAAAAACCTCTCTGAACAGCACCTGAACGCCGGTCAGAAAAGCCATTGACTGTGATCAAACCCTTTTGAAAGCGCCCTAGCGTCGTGGCTCTTCCACCGGAACAGGGACTAGGTCAGGCTCCGCTTGGTGCTCAGGGCCAAACAGGGCCTCAATCACCTTGTCAACCCACTCACGCAGCTTGTCGAGAGCCTTATCGATGTAATCCATTAGGGCAAAACTCCTTACTGGCACCAGCTACCCCGGCTGCTCTTGCCTGAGACGGGCCTTAAGGCCCAGTGGGGTGCTCTTAATCCATAATTACATAATAGCCAATTGAAGCCAATGATCAACTTAACTTTACAGCAGGTTGCGGCGCAGGGCATCGAGGGCCGAGAGGGCGCAGAGCTGGCGCACCCAATCGCGGCCCCGATAGCCTGAGAACTCGTGCTTGTAGCTGGTCACCTCACCGCTGGGGGTAGCCAGGCCAATGTAAACCAGCCCCACAGGTTTAGTCGGGGTGCCGCCCCCAGGCCCGGCAATGCCGGTAATGCTCAAGGCCCAGTCGGTTTGCAGCATTGCCTTGGCCCCCAGGGCCATTTGCTCAGCCACGATCGCACTCACCGCCCCATGCTTCTCTAACGCCGCCGCATCGACCTTGAGCAGGTTGACCTTAACCCGGTTGTCGTAGGAAATCACGCCGCCCAGAAAGTAGGCCGAGCTGCCCGCAATCTCCGTCAGCAGTTGCCCCAGCCCTCCCCCGGTGCAAGACTCGGCCACCGCCAGGGTCTGCTGACGCCCCAGCAGCAGACGCCCCACCACCGAGGCTAGGCTGTCGTCATCGGCCCCGTAGCAGTCGGCCCCCACCAGCGCGCGAATGCCCGCCTCCA
Source organism: Phormidesmidales cyanobacterium (assembly GCA_038255045.1). Classification (GTDB taxonomy): domain Bacteria; phylum Cyanobacteriota; class Cyanobacteriia; order Phormidesmidales; family Phormidesmidaceae; genus Nodosilinea. Next base: position 5,747 of record JBBSLR010000120.1, on the reverse strand, counting down.
CCGGCTCAATTTGGGCCAAGGCAGATGCCCTAGAGTCGGCCCGCACGCTAATGCGCAGCTTGGCCTCGCCCTTGCTGGCGTAGGGGGCCACCGTGGGGTTGCCCTGGCTCAGGTAGGGAGCCACCTGCTCCGCTAGGGCCGACTCGCTAATGCCCCAAAACCGCAGCATGCGGCTGACGATGGTGGTGGTCACCCAGCCCTGGCTGTGCAGATAGGGCACAGAGGTTTCGCGCCACATCGCCTGCATCTCGCGCGGCACGCCGGGGAAGGTCATCAGCGTGAGCCGGGGGCGCGGCGACCAGATAATGCCTGGAGCAGTGCCCTGGGGGTTGGGCAGCACCGTCGCCCCCTCGGGCAGCAGCGCCTGTTTGCGGTTGCTGGGGGGCATGGCGCGCCCTCGAGCAGTAAATTTAGCCTCAATATCGGCCACCAGGTCGGGGTGCTCCACCAGGGGGGCACTAAACAGGTCGGCCAGCGTCTCTATGGTCAGATCGTCGGGGGTGGGGCCCAGGCCACCCGTAAAGAGAATTAGCTGCGATCTGCCCTGGGCAATGGTCACGGCCTGCTGAATGCGGGCCGGGTTATCGCCCACCACGGTCTGGTGGTAGTGGGCAATGCCCAGGGCCGCCAGCTCCTTAGCCAAAAACTGAGCATTGCTGTTGAGAATATCCCCCAGCAGCAGCTCGGTGCCCACACAGATGATCTCTGCGCTTTGATCTGCGCTTTGAGCCGATGGGGCGGGCAGTCCAGGGTCTGACTCGGAGTCTGACTCGGTGTCTGACTCGGTGTCTGACTGGGGAGCTGAGCGTTGAGAGGCGGGGCTTGGGGTCATAGGGCTGGCCTGGGGCAGAAGAGGGCAGAATGTCTGGGGCGCAATAGTGTCATTATGACCATTGCAGGGGAACCGGGAAAAGCCCGGCTGGCCGATTATAGGCATTCTCCCAGGGTTTGATAGGTTGGTTTTGCCAAGGGAGATTGCCCGATGACAGGTTGGAGCGAACGCAAACCCGGCTGGAGCCAGGGGCTGCTGGCCCTGGTGCTGGGGGGCCTGATCTACCGCACCATGGTCGCTATTTGGATGCTGCCGGGCTTTGACGAAGCCTACTACTACCTCTATAGCCGCTACCTAAACTGGAGCTACTTCGATCACCCACCCATCGTGGCCCTCACCACCGGGGTGGGCTGGTGGCTGACGGGGGTGATTTCTCCATTTACCCTTCGCATCGGCGCAGTGGTGCTCTACTGCTTTAGCCAGGGGCTGCTGTATCTGGCGGCAACCCGACTATTTTCGGCGGCGGTGGGGCGCATGACCCTGGCCCTAGTCACCCTGATACCGCTGGTTGTGATTAGCTTTGGCATTCTCACCTCCCCCGACAACGGGCTGAGCTTTTTCTGGAGCGCCACGCTTTTGGTAGCGGCCTGGGAGTTTTTCCCTGACAGTCGCCGTCTTAGCCGCCACGGCTTGATCCAAGCGACCTATGTGCCTACTTGGCGGATTGTGCTGCTGGGCCTCACCGTGGCCCTGGCGGGGTTGAGCAAATACCACGGCTTTGTGCTGGGGGTCAGCCTGGTGGGCTTTTGTGTGGCCTATCGACCCTACCGGACGGCGCTGCGATCGCCCTGGACTCTGCTCGCCCTAGTGGTCTTTGGCCTCACGCTCTTCCCCCTGTGGTACTGGAACAGCCAAAACGACTGGATTTCCTTTCGCTTTCAGCTGGGCATGCGGTTTGACGGCACCTCTGCCCCTAGCGGCTTTAGCCTGGGGCAGATGGTGGGCTACTGGCTGCTGTCAGTCCTCTATCTATTTCCGCTGTTTGGCTTTCCCCTGTGGTGGGTGGCGGCAAAACAGAGCGGCAAGCAGGCGCTGTTTTGGGTTTCCCCCAGCCTCAGCAGCGGCGAAGCCCAGCACCATTACAAACAGGCCCTGATTCTCTGGCTGTCGCTGCCAGTTATGCTGCTGTTTACGCTGCTGGGGGGCAAGCAGCAAATTTTGCCCGCCTGGCCCGCCCCTGGCTACTGGGGCATGGTGATTTTGCTAGCAGCCCAGGTGTTGGTGTGGCAGCGCCAGCGGCCCCGGCTGATCCGCCGCTGGCTGTGGGGGTCAGGGTTGTTTTTAGCCTCTCTTTCTGCGGTGGCGCTGCTGCACCTGCGTCTGGGTATTTTGCAGCAGCCCAGCACCTACGCGCTCTTTGGGGGGCTACTCCCCGTCGAGCAAGATGGCTCCACCGAGCTGATCGACACCAGCCAGCTGCGGCAGCAGTTGGCCAGTACCCCAGCACTGCGGCAGGCGCTCAATCAAGTGGGCTTTGTCTTCACCAATGAGTATTATCTGGGGGGCTACCTGGCGATGGGCATTCACCCGGTAGTCGATCTGCCGGTGACCGCCTTCAGTCAAGACCCCCGTGGTTTCGCCTTCTGGTTTAACCCCCAAGACTGGGTAGGCCAAGACGCGCTCTACATGACCATTGACCGCTTTGTGCAGGATGACGAGATCTTAGACCGCTACCGACCGCTGTTCGATAGCATCGAACCGCTGGGCACCGTTCCGCTCAGGCGCGGCGGCGAGGTAACTGAAACGATTCACATCTATCGGGCCAACAATCTGCGCCAGGCCTACGCGTACCCCTACGGCCCCTCAGCGGGTGCGCTGCCGCAGCCGCCAGCCGGTGTAGCTGAGTAGCGCCGTTGCCGCCAGGGCATAGACCACACCGCTGGGCACCCCCGCAAAGGCCAGGGCCAGGGTGCCAGCCCAGAGGGTGAGCACATAGATAAACAGCACCGTCACCCGATGAGACAGGCCCGCCTTGAGCAGCCGATGGTGCAGGTGACGCTTATCGGCCACAAAGGGAGAATTACCCGAACGCAGGCGATCTACAATCACTGCCGACATATCTAAAATGGGCACCGCCAAAATCAGGTAGGGCAGCAGCACCGCCGCCGTAGTAACCGTTTTGACCAGGCCAATCACCCCCACCGCGGCTAGGGTGAAGCCGATAAAGTAGGCTCCACCATCGCCCATGAAAATCTTCGCGGGGTTGAAGTTATAGCGCAAAAACCCTAGGGCACCGCCAGCCAAGGCAGCCGCAATGAGCGCCGCCGCCGGCTGGTTCATATAGAGACTGACGACGATCATGATCAGCGCGGCAATGCCTGATACCCCTGCCGCCAGGCCGTCTAGGCCATCGATCCAGTTGATCGCGTTGGCCATACCCACCAGCCAGATAATGGTCACCGGCAGGCTAATAAAGTCGGGTAGCTGGGTCAGCCCGTAAAAGGGAATGGTCAGGAAGTCAATGCTGACCCCCACATACCAGGCCATGGTAGCCACCACCGCCTGCATAAATAGGCGGCTCAACGGCGATAGACCAAACAGGTCGTCGGTGAGGCCAATCAGAAAAAATGCCAACCCGCCTAAAACCACACCCCAGATCTGAAACTCTTGGGGAGGGGCCAGGTGTTCACCCGCAGCATCGATGAATCCGCCCATGGCCCACACGATTAGCAGAGCCAGCAGCGTGCCCAAAAAGATTGAAACCCCGCCCAAGCGCACCATGGGCTTGTCGTGCACCTTGCGCTCTCCGGGCTGATCGACCCGGCCACTCCTGAGGCCAATGCGACGCACAATTGGCGTAGTGCCCAGTACCACCGCGGCGGAAATACCGAAGGCCAACACGTGATACAAAACAAACGGCATCCTCACCCCCTCCTAGTTGGAGAAACCTCCACCCCGCCCAATTAGGCCCTACCCCAGCAGCCTACAGCTCTTTGGCAGCATCGACTCATACTCAGGTCAACCCTGTCAGCAACCTGGGACTCAAGTGACCTAAACAGCGCGTATTCTGGCCCGAAACAGTCCATAGGATAGGCCGAGTCTGGCCAAATAAGCAAAAACTCCATGCAATTATGACAGATTATTAAGGGAGCACCTCAACTTTCTGCAACATTGCCTGGAGTTTGGCAGTAATCTCAGCCACTACCTAAGAGACCTTGAAGGGGCCTGAGGTCAAAAAAATTAGGTGCTAGGTGCCAGGTTTAGGCGCTACCTTGAACCCTAAACCTGACACCTGAGACCCTTTTAGCCCCTAGACCAAAGCCGGAACTAGGCTACCTAGGTGAGCGTAGAGGGGGAAGCGATCGCACAGCACAGCCACCCGCCGCAGGCATTGCTCGGCCACGGCCTCATCGTCGGGGTTGAGCAGGCGATCGGCGATGATGTCGGCGATTTCGGTAAACTCGGCCTCGCCTAGGCCCCGGGTGGTCATGGCAGGAGAGCCGAGGCGTAGCCCGCTGGTGACAAAGGGCGACTCGGGGTCGTAGGGCACGGTGTTTTTGTTGGCGGTAATGTTGACGCCGCTAACCAGCTGGTCGGCGCGCTTGCCGGTCATGGCAATGGAGCGCAGATCGCAGAGCACCAGGTGGTTGTCGGTGCCGTCAGAGACCACCTTGATGCCCCGCTGCTGGAGCTGAGCCGCCAGCAGCTGGGCGTTGGCGATCACCTGGGCGGTGTAGGTGCGAAACTCGGGCTTGAGGGCTTCGCCAAAGGCCACAGCCTTGGCGGCAATCACGTGCTCTAGGGGGCCACCCTGGCTACCGGGAAACACCGCCTTGTCAAACTTTTTGCCCAGCTCCGCATCGCGGGTGAGAATCAGGCCGCCGCGAGGGCCGCGCAGGGTTTTGTGGGTGGTGGTGGTGACCACGTCGCAGTAGGGCAAGGGGTTGGGGTGTTGGTTAGCGGCCACCAGACCGGCGATGTGGGCGATGTCGGCCATCAGGTAGGCCCCGACTTCGTCGGCGATCGCCCGAAACTTCTCAAACTCAATGGTGCGAGGATAGGCCGAGTAGCCGCAGATGATCAGCTTGGGGCGGTGCTCTAGGGCAATCTGGCGAATTTCGTTAAAGTCGAGCTGTTCGGTCTCGCGACTGACGCCGTACTGCGCCACCTTAAACCATTTACCCGAAACGTTTACAGGCGACCCGTGGGTGAGGTGGCCGCCGTGGGAGAGATCCATCCCCAGGATGGTGTCGCCGGGTTGTAGCAAAGCCAAAAACACCGCGAAGTTGGCCTGGGCACCGGAGTGGGGCTGCACGTTGGCGTGGGCGGCCCCAAACAGTTCTTTAGCGCGGTCGATCGCCAACTGCTCGGCCTCATCCACAAAGGCGCAGCCGCCGTAGTAGCGCTTGCCGGGCAGCCCCTCGGCATACTTGTTGGTCAACACCGAACCCTGGGCAGCCATTACCGCCGCAGAGGTGAAGTTTTCGCTGGCAATCAGCTCCAGGTGGTCGCGCTGGCGCTGCAGCTCCCGCTGCACAATGCTGGCCAGCAGCGGATCAGACTCTTGCAGAAAATCAAAGTTAGCTTGAGGCACGGGCAAGGCTCCCAACAATCGACAGAACTGTTTCTAGACAAAATTAAAGATGCGGTTAACGGGTAGCCGACGGAGCCGCGCTGCCTTTCCCCGAAAACAATAGACGGCGGCTGAAGGGCAATCGGTGGCCTCAGTCACAAAGTCTAGTTACTAAACATCAAAGCAACCCACAACGCAACCTACGGCATTGAGCAGTTTTAATATGCAGCCTATTATCTTAATCTGGGTGGCTTTGAAATGGGTAGGTTTGCTGCATAGTGTGCTGCCCTACTACTGCACAAATTCAGATTGTGCGAGCGAATGTTACGGATTGCAACATATAATCTTTAGAAACGGCAGGGGCAGGGTTGCTTCGGGGAATGGGCCGATTTCAACTGTTTT
>JBBSLR010000119.1:0-7802 GCA_038255045.1 Phormidesmidales cyanobacterium | reverse complement strand
TCTGACTATCGCATTTGATCTATGCGCGATGTACACCCCGCTATGGTCGGGTGGATCTCACTTTTGCAAGTGTCTACGTCATTCCCACTGTCGTGGGAATCCATTCGGGAGCAAGATATCCGCCGTGGATCCCCGTCTGCACGGGAATGACAGACCAGCCAGCCGTCAGAATGATGAATTCATAAAAGTGGGATGCACTCAGGAAGATCTCTATAAGACGATTCCTTAAAATGATTCTTTGGGGATGATCTTCCCGATTTCTTCCCGATTTCTTCCCGAAATTTTACCGATGATAAAGATAGTTTTAGGCCTAACTTTTAAGCAAACTTCAGTCGGCATCTTTCAAATTGTAGTCATTTTTACTGTTTTTTGAAAGACGGCGGCGGAGTTTATTCTCTATCTTTACCTACACCCCTAAATTTGCCATGCGACGCCGACGCCTAATCAAAACCAGCCTGGGCCTGACCGTCGGACTAACCCTAGCTAACGGGCTCAAAGCCTGTAGCTCTAAGCCGTCTTCCTCTGACTCAGCCGCATCCCCTGATTCAGGGGCTAAGGTCTCCGACGCCAAGCTGACCATGGTGCAGGGAGGCGGCTTCCCCAACAGCCTCGATCTGCACCGAGTGGGTACGAACCGCCCGGCCTACGGCATTTCTTGGGCAATGTACGACCGGTTGATGACCTTCGGCACCAAAGAGCTGCCAGATGGGGCAATTTCCTACGACTACACCGTGCTAGAGCCTGAACTGGCGGAAAGCTGGGAAATGGCCGAAGACGGTCTGTCTGTCACCTTCAACCTACGACAAGACGCTACCTTCCACGATGGCGCGCCGGTGACCGCCAACGATGTCAAATGGTCCTACGACCGGGCCGTATCCATCGGCGGCTTCCCCACCTTTCAGATGAAAGCGGGCGCTCTCGAAGATCCGGAGCAGTTCGAGGTGGTGGATGACCACACCTTCCGGGTCAAGTTTCTACGGCCCGACAAGTTGACCATGATCGACATGGCCGTACCGATTCCGGTGATCATCAACTCTGAATTGGTTAAACCCCACCTCACCGAAGCAGACCCCTGGGGCGCTGAATGGCTAAATAACAACGATGCCGGCGGCGGCGCGTATACCTTGAGCGAGCTTAAGCCCAACGAGCGCATTACCCTGGCGCGTTTCGACGACTGGAAGTCTGGCCCGCTGCCGCAGATTCAGGAGGTGATTGTGCTGAACGTGCCGGAAGCGGGCAACCGCCGCGCTCTACTGGAAAAAGGCGACATCGACATCAACTACGACCTGTCGGAAAAAGACCAGAAAGAGCTGGCGGCCATGGACAAGTTCGCCATGGTTTCGACGCCGATTGAGAACTGTCTGTATTCCGTTGATATGCACAGCAACCCAGAACTGAAGGGTGAAGAAAACCCCTTTGCCGATCTGAAGGTGCGCCAGGCGGTGGCCTACGCCATCCCCTACGACGCGATTATGGATACGGCCCTGTACGGCCAGGCCGTGCCCATGTACGGCACCGGCAAGTTTGAGCCTGACTCGGTGGAGTGGCCCCAGCCTACCCCCTACAAAACCGACGTGGAGATGGCCAAAAAGCTGATGGCCGAATCGGGCTATCCCAGTGGGTTTGAAACCACCCTGGCCTTTGACATGGGCACCAAAGAATGGGCCGAACCAGCGGTGGTGCTGATTCAAGAGTCGCTGGCGGAGCTGGGCATTAAGGCCAATATCGAGAAGGTGCCCAATGCCAACTTCCGCTCGGTGCTGGTGGAAAAGAGCCGCCCGATGATCATCAACAACTTCGGCGGCTGGCTTAACTATCCCGATTATTTCTTTTTCTACGCCTACCACGGGCAAGATGCGACCTTTAACGGCAGCTCCTACCAAAACCCCGATATGGACAAGCTGATTGAGGGTGCTCTGGCCTCGGAGCCGGGCAACCCAGAGTACGAAAAGGACGTGGAAGAATTTATTGGCCTGGCCTGGCAGGAAGTGCCCCGGGTGCCCTTGGCACAGCCGAAACTTTCGGTGGCTATGCAGCCTAGCGTGAGCGGCTACCAGTATTGGTTCCACCGGCAGCTGGACTTCCGGCAGCTGCAGAAGGCGTAGGTACACAATCCCCTCCTGGGAGGGGTAGGGGTGGGTTCATGCCCACAGTTTGACCCACCCCGCCCTGCGGGCACCCCTCCCAGGGAGGGGACGATTTGGTTCAACAATTTTCCATCATCGCCGCGCACACCATGGCCAACCATTCCACCAGCAAAATTATTGGGCAGCGCGTTTTGGGTGCCATTCCCAGCATCATTGGGGTGGTGATTGTCACCTTTCTGCTGACGCGGGCGCTACCCGGCGATCCGGCGGCGTTCTTTGCGGGGCCAGCGGCTACCGCCGATGCCATTGAAGAGGTGCGCCGCAGCTTGGGCTTAGACAAGACCCTGCCAGAGCAGTTTTTTCTGTACATTGGCGATCTGGTGCGGGGAGATCTGGGGGTATCGCTGACGACGGGGCAGACCGTGGGGTATGACTTGCTAACCCGGTTACCCGCTTCCCTAGAGCTGACGCTGGCGGGTCTGGTGTTTGCGATCGCCCTTGCCCTGCCCCTGGGCATTCTCGCCGCCACCCGCCCCAACTCCTGGATTGACCATGGGGTGCGTCTGCTGGCCACGGCTGGGGTATCGCTACCCACCTTCTTTACCGGGCTGTTTTTGATTTACGTGCTGTATTACCAGCTGGGCATGGCCCCGGCCCCCCTGGGGCGTCTGAATATTCTGGTTAGCCCGCCCCCTCACATCACCGGCTTTTACCTGATCGATAGCCTACTGACTGGCGATCTGGAGCTGTTTTGGGTGGCGGCATCGCAGCTGATTTTGCCCGCCATTACCCTGGGACTGTTTGCCCTGGCTCCGCTGGCGCGAGTCACCCGCGCCTCCATGTTGGGGATGCTCTCTAGCGACTTTATCCGCACCGCGCGGGCCAGCGGCCTGCCGCCCCGCCAGGTGTTGTTTGGCTATGCCTTTCGCAATGCCATGCTGCCGGTGATTACCACCCTGGGCGTGGTGTTCTCGTTTTTGCTGGGGGCCAACATTTTGGTGGAAAAGGTGTTTGCCTGGCCCGGCATTGGCTCCTATGCCGTCGAAGCCCTGGTGGCGTCGGACTATGCGCCAATCCAGGGTTTCATTTTGACCATGGCGCTGCTGTACGTGGGGCTGAATTTGCTGATTGATTTGCTTTACGTCGTGATTGATCCAAGGGCGGGGGTAGAGGCATGACGACGACAACGCTGCAACACACCCGTTACGTCATCAGCGAAAACTGGATCACCTTTGGGGCCTTTGGCCTGTTTCTGGTGCTTGTGCTGTTTGCCATTTTTGGGGAGGTAGTGGCCCCCTACGCTCCGCTGGCGAGCAATTCTGCGATCGCCCTTCAGCCCCCGTCCTTGGCTCACTGGTTTGGCACCGACCAGCTGGGGCGAGACGTGCTCAGCCGGGTGATTGTGGCCACTCGGCTCGATCTGGGCATTGCGGTGATGGCGGTGGCGCTGTCATTCCTAGTCGGCAGTATGCTGGGCACCTGCTCTGGCTACTTCGGCGGCTGGGCTGACCGGATTATCTCCCGCTGCATTGATACCCTGATGGCGTTTCCTTTATTCGTGCTGGCCATGGGGCTGGTGGCCGCCCTGGGCAACACGGTAGAAAACATCATTCTGGCTACGGCGGTTATCAATCTGCCTCTGTATACGCGAGTGGTGCGCTCCGAAGTTTTGGTCCGGCGCGACGCGGGGTTTGTGGAAGCGGCTCGCCTGACCGGCAACGGCGACTGGCGGATTATGGCCAAGCACCTGTTCCCCAACGTGCTGCCGGTGCTGATGGTGCATGTGTCGCTCAACATGGGTTGGGCTATTCTCAACGCCGCTGGGCTCTCTTTTATTGGCCTGGGTGTTCAGCCGCCCACGCCGGAGTGGGGCATTATGGTGGCCGAAGGGGCGACCTATATCGTCTCTGGTGAGTGGTGGATGGCGCTGTTTCCGGGGGCGGTGCTGATGCTGGCGGTGTTTTGCTTTAACCTGCTGGGCGATGGGCTGCGGGACTTGATTGACCCGAGGATGCGAACGTAAGACCTGCTCTTCTGTGGGTTACGGTCAACGCCTGATTTGTTTGACTCCGACATGGTTTGATTACGGCCTCACCCACGCTACAGTTTCTCGCCCTTCATCCACCCATCCACCCATTCAGCCATCCACTCATTCAGCCTATGACCCTCCACCAGCCCACCAGCGCCCTAGCCCCCCGGCCCCCTAGCCCCCCGGCTTCCCTCCTCTGCGTCGAAAACTTGACCGTCGAATTCCGCACCCGTTCCGGCGTGGTGAAGGCGTTGGAAGCGGTAGACTTTGCCATCCAACCCGGCCAAACCGTCGGGATTGTGGGAGAAAGTGGTTCGGGTAAATCGGTGACGGCATTCACCCTGATGGGGGTGCTAGATCGCGCCGGGCAGGTGACGGCGGGGCGTGCCCTGCTGCAAACCGATGCGGTAGGCGTGGATCTCCTCAAGGAACCCGAGTCCTCGCTGCGGCAGATTCGCGGCAAAGAGGTGTCGATGATCTTTCAGAACCCCCGCACTGCCCTGAACCCGATCCGCAAGGTGGGTAAGCAGATTGTCGATGTGCTGCGCTGTCACACCAACATTTCCCCAGGCGATCTGCGAGCCAAGGCCCTGGAGCTGCTGGCCAGCGTCCGTATTCCCGACCCGGAAAAGCGTTACGACGCCTACCCCTATGAGCTGTCGGGGGGCCTCTGCCAGCGGATCATGATTGCCCTGGCCCTGGCCTGCTCTCCCAAGCTGCTGATTGCCGACGAACCCACTACGGGGCTTGACGTCACCACCCAGGCTACGGTGATGAACTTGATTAAAGACCTGGCCGACCAGCGGCAAATGGCCACGGTGCTGATCACCCACGATCTGGCCCTGGCGTCAGAATATTGCGATCGCATCGTCGTCATGCACGCCGGCCATGTGGTCGAATCGGCCCACACCCACACCCTCTTTACTCACCCTCGCCACCCCTACACCGCCAAGCTGATCGCCGCCACCCCCGAACCCCACAAAACCTTTGCCGACCTCACCCCCATCCCCGGTAACCTGCCCGACCTAAAGTCGGCGGATTTGCCCCCCTGTCGGTTTAGTGGACGGTGCGATCGCTATGAAGCCGGAGTCTGCGATCAGGTGCCGTTGAAGCGGGAATTTGTCGAGGTAGATCATCAGGTGGCCTGTTGGAAACCGCTTTAGAAGAAGTTTTGAGTGTTGATTGCTTAGTTTTAAGTTTCTGATTGACGACTTACATTCAAACCTCAAAACTTTCCCCCATCCCCCCATCCCCCATCCCCCCATCCCCCCATCCCCCCATCCCCCCATCCCCCATCCCCCATCCCCCATCCCCCCACCTCCATGCTCTCCCTCACCCAAACGCCCCTGCTCCAGGTTCAGGCTCTCTGCAAGGTCTTCCCCGTGGGCAAGCAGGCGCATCTCCATGCGGTAGATCATGTTTCCTTCGACATTCAGCCGGGGGAGAGCCTGGGTTTGGTGGGTGAATCGGGCTGCGGCAAGTCCACCCTGATTCGGCTAGTGACTCGGCTGCTGGATGTGACCTCGGGCGAAATCCGCTTCGACGATACGATTTTGAGCACCATTGCGGTGCGGCAGTTTCCCCAGAGTTCCTACCGGGCGGGGATTCAGCTGGTGTTTCAAGACCCCACCGACAGCCTCAACCCTCGGTTTACCGCCTATGACACGATTACAGAACCGATTCAGCGATTGACCAATCTGCGGAATAAAGCTCAGCTTCAGGAGCGCGCCGCAGAACTGGCAGATCTGGTCGGCCTGCCTCAGGAGTTGCTGGGCCGTTTTCCGCACCAGCTCTCGGGCGGCCAAAAGGCCCGGGTGGGAATTGCCCGCGCCATTGCCCTCAACCCCAAGCTGCTGGTGCTCGATGAACCCACCTCGGCCCTGGATGTGTCGGTGCAGGCGGTGATTTTGCATCTGCTGGCAGATCTGCGATCGCGCCTGGGCATGAGCTATCTGTTTGTTTCCCATGATTTAAATGTGGTGCGGTTGTTGTGCGATCGCATCTTGGTTATGTACCTGGGCAAAATTGTGGAATCTGGCCCGGTAGACGAAGTGTTTAACCGCCCCCGCCACCCTTACACCGAGGCGCTAATTTCTGCTATTCCTAGCTTTGAGGCTAAGCCCCACCCGATTCCGCTCACCGGAGAACCGCGCAGCCCCATCGACCCCAACCCCAACGTGTGTCGCCTCTACGGTCGCTGCCCCAAGGGCGAAGACCGCTGCCAGCAGGAGATGCCTATCCTACAGAATGTGGGGCCAGAGCACTGGGCCGCCTGCCATTTCCCGATGGCATGAGCCATGAAGGTGTGTGATTGATAGTTAACGGTTGACCTCTAACTCTGGGTCTAAACATCTGGATGCTCAATGAGCTAGGCCGCGATCACAGACTCGGCAAGATCACTCATCTCCATCCCCTTATCAAGGCTTGATGCGCTCTAGTGGCGGTGCAGCTCCTGAGTCAAATAAACAGTAGTGCGCTTGTAATCACTGCTGCTCCTGGCTTTAGATGTCGAGCCGCCTAGATGTCTGAATGTCTGAATGTTTGGACGTTTAGGTGTCTGGGAAGGGTTCAGGGGTGGGTAGCTCCATATCGCAACTTCCAAGCCATCCCAAAATCCAACTACGCCAAAGCGCTCAGATAGCGAGCAAAAAAAACAAAGCTATTCATTCTAGGTTGAACATCCGGACATCTAAACACCTGAATGTTCGTCGAGCCAGGATACGATCGCAGACTCGGCAATATCACTCATCTCCATCCCCTCATCCAGGCTGGCCAGCTCATCAGGCGATGGTCGGGCGGCGGTGTCTATAACAACGTTCTTAAACTGGCCAGACATCAGCAACTTTGGCGCTTGCATCTCATCAGCCACGGTAAAGGGTAGGCGATCGTTAGCAGCCCACTGAAGCACAGATCGGTTACTGTCGCCATCGACCACCAACGTTTCCCCCAGCCCTTGCAGGTATCCTCCCAGATGAATGGCGGTTGTGGTCTTGCCAACTCCACCCTTAAAGCTGACGACGGTTATGATCACTGTCTCAACTCCTGAATGATGTCGTGAGAATACCAGATGTTTGAATGTTTAAACATCTAGACATCCAGCAAACTCATTTCAATGCAGGTAAGACTTACAATAACTCAGTTTCCGTCTCACCATTCTAACCGTGAGACGAGGCAACGAAGCCTCAAGGCTTTCCGGCTGTCTCACCTGAGACGCCAAACCGCCCCATGACCCTGTGCCCTGAAACCCTTGTAAACCGTTGATTTCTACTCAACAGAATGGCAATTGTGTCTAGTAGAGTGGGGAAGTGGTGAGAGGGATCCGATGAGCACGAACGGTCAAGCGAAGGTTTTGACTCACGATGAAATTACCCGGCTGTTTGGGGCGATGGACTCCCCCCGCGATCAGGCGCTGTTCGGCATCATGCTCTACGGCGGGCTGCGGGTGAGCGAGGCGATTGCGCTGCGGCCTGGCGACATCAAAGGGGATGTGCTGGTGCTACCGGCCAAGGCGACCAAGGGCAAGCTGGCGACCCGACAGATCGACATCCACCCCAAGCTGGCGGCGCGGCTGGTGGGTTACAACAACGGCGGGGCTGAGTACCTGTTTCCCGGTCGGCATGGCCGGGGCCAGCTGGCCCGGTCGTCGGCGGATTGGCTGCTGGGCCAGGCGTTGGCCTACGCCGGTT
>JBBSLR010000118.1:0-7817 GCA_038255045.1 Phormidesmidales cyanobacterium | reverse complement strand
CTCACCGCCCGCCGCCTGGGCGCCTGGATTGCGCTAAATTTCCCCGCCAACCCGTCCCACCCCATAGATGAACCCGACGGGCTGGCAGAAGCTCTGGGCGCAACCCCCATAGCCGTAGCGCAAAATTCTCTGGGCTACCTAGTTGAGCTAGAGTCAGCGGCGGCGGTGCAAGATCTACAGCCCAATTTTATCGCCCTAAGGCAGTTCCCTGTCGAGGGCGTGATTGTCACTAGCCGAGGCGAAGCGCCCTACGATTTTGTCTCGCGCTTTTTTGGCCCAGCCATCGGCATTGACGAAGACCCGGTGACCGGGGCGGCCCACTGCTGCCTTGGCCCCTACTGGCGAGAAAAGCTGGGTAAGTCTACGTTTTTGGCCTACCAGTCGTCGGCTCGGGGTGGCGTGGTCAAGGTGCAGGATGACGGCAATCGCGTGCGTCTCTGCGGCCAAGCCGTCACCCTTTTTAAGGGAGATTTGCTCCACTGAGAGTATGCCAACTAAAAAATATTCACTTCAAGGACGCGAACTCGGCCCGTTGGGCCGGTCGCGGTGAGATCCCGGATAAGTATTTAGTTGGAACACTCTAATGCAGGTTGACGTTACCACCTGGTATTTGGAAATGCTCAGCCCGGCCCAGCTGCGGCCTAAGCTGATCGGGCAGCCTGACCTAGAGATTCGCCAGGCCCAGGTGCCCAGCCCAGAGTTTAGCCGCTTTCTCTACGCCAGCGTGGGGGGCCCGTGGTGCTGGTACGAAAGACTGACCTGGAGTCGCGATCGCTGGCTCACTTACCTCAGCCAGCCCGGCATCGAAACCTGGGTCGCCTACCTGGCAGGCACGCCAGCGGGCTATGTGGAGCTAGGGCAACATCCCGCTGGAGATGTGGAAATCATCTACTTTGGCCTGCTGCCCCAGTTTATTGGCCAGGGCTTTGGTGGCCACCTGCTGACGGTCGGGGTACAGCGGGCCTGGGCCATAACGGCCAGCCGCGTGTGGGTACACACCTGTAGCCTCGACGGTCCCCACGCCTACAAAAACTACGAGTCGCGCGGGTTTACCCTCTACGACACCAAAGTTGCGACGCAGGATTTACCCGATTATCCCCCTGGCTACCTTGGGCACAGTCCCAAGAATTGACGCGGCATTCCCCAACGGCAGCGGCAGCAAGACGTCTCGCCACCGCTGAGAGCCGCAGACGGCATTCGCTGATTCACAAACATGAGGTGCCGTGAGTTATGATCGCGTGCCAGTGCCCTAAAATTCCTGTGAAACACCCCAACCTGGGTTTTACAGAAATTGTCTTCTCCCCCTATGGCTAATTTGCCGGCCTCCCCACCGTCTACCCTGCGGCGCGACGCTTTCATTCTGCTAGGTCTATGGCTGCTGGCGGCCCTTATTGATCGCCTGTGGATTTTTCTCGACCACGCTCCCCCCGCCTGGGATCAAGGAGATCACCTGGCCCGTGCCCTCAACCACTGGTGGGTGCTGCAAAACCCCGCCTGGCTCTCTGGCGACTGGTGGCGCACCCTCTGGCAGCAGGCCCCCACCCAGCGCGCCCCGCTCGTGGCCTTGGCAACGGTGCCTTTTTTTGCCCTCTGGGGGGCCAGTCTAGATGTCGCTTTGACGGTGAACCTGGTCTTTACCGCCGTGCTGCTAGCATCCCTCTACTTGATAGGCAGACGGCTATTTTCGCCTGCCGTAGGGCTGTGGGCGGCTGGACTGGGGTTGCTGGCCCCTATTTTGGCCACCCTACGCCTGGAGTACCTGCTCGACTACGGGCTGGTGGCGATGGTCGCCTTTACCCTGATGGGGCTGACCTACTGGTGGACGGCAAAGCGATCGTGGCAGCAGTGGCTGCTCACCCTGCTGTGGGGCGTTGGGGTCGGGTTGATGCTGCTGACGCGCACCTCTGGCCTGTTATTTCTGATCGCGGCGCTGGGCTGGCCCACGCTGCTGAGTCTGATCGGGCGGCGCTGGGGCCGATTGCTCCAGTTGGCGGTAGGTCTAGGGGTGGGGCTGCTGGTGATTTGGCCCTGGTTTAGCATTAGCTGGCTGACCATCATCAGCACCACGGTTGAATCGACCGCCCACGGCGTTATCTATCGCCGCGACCCCCAGGCTAATACCCTGGCGGGGTGGCTCTACTACCCCCAACAGCTGCCAGCGATGGTGTCGGCACCGGTGTTGTTTTTGGCTCTGGCGACGGGGGCGATGGCCCTGGTCGCGGGGCGACTGGGGAAGCGATCGCAGCCCCCAACCCCCCCTGCCCCCCGCTCCCAAGCCGCCTGGCTGTGGCTGGGCGGCATTGTGCTAATCACGCTGATTCTAGGGGCGCTGGGGTCAAACAAACAGCCCCGGCTGCTGGCCCCAATGCTGCCTCTGCTGCTGGTGGCTCTGGCCCAAATGCTGAGTGGTTACCGCATCTGGATGGTGCGGTGGGTAGCGGCGATCGCGGCCTTGGGGATAGTACTGGGGACGATTTTTCCGCTGCCGGGGGCACCCCTAGGGCAGAAGGCGTTGCTGCCGCCAGGTTTATTTCCCCCCAGCTTTTTTCCCTACACCGGAGCACCGTGGCCCAATCGTGGCATTGTCGCTGCCATGACTCAGGCAGCACCCCACCTGGAGTGCAATCTAGGCATGGCCGTCAATACCCAGCAGCTCAACCCCCAAAACATGGATTTCTACGGCGGCGCAGCTGACTTTCAGGCGTTTGCCCGCCAGCTGGCCTTTAGCCCCGATACCGCAGTGCAAGATGCCCAGGCCCTCGACTGGTACCTGACCAAAACCGGCGACCAGGGGGCCTACGACACCATCGAGGCGGGGCAAGCCTTGCTCAAAGACTCGATCCTCAATTCCCCCGATCTGGAGGTGGTAGAGACCTGGCCCCTGCCCGACGACAGCGAGGCCCAGCTATACCATCGGCGACAGCCCCCGATCGCGGTGAACCCTCTAGAGACTGTGATCGCCCAGGCGACCATTCAGGCGGTCAACGCCCCCGATCAGGTCTTCCCTGGCCGGGTCTACCCCATCACCTATCGCCTCGCTGGCCCCTGGGATCAGCTAAAAGACGGTCTGCTGCTGCTCACCTGGCAGCCCGATTCTGGCGAAGAACCCGTTTGGATTAGCGACCACGCCGTTGGGTTAGGCCACCTCTACGGCGACAATGGCACCAATACCTACACCGTGGAAGAGCGGCTAAACCTGACCCCACCGGTCGCCTTGCCTGCAGGCCGCTATACCCTAGAGGCCACGTTGCTACAGCCTGCCACCGGCAGCAGCTCTGAGCTGGCGGTGCCGACCACAGTGGTACAGGTGCAGCCTGGAATCAAAATACCCGAAACCGTCCCCATCATCTCGGCCCCGCCGCTGGATTTAGTCACCTACCTGCGCCAGCTTTCCCAGGGGTTAGCTGTGGGTGAGCTGGACTCAATATTTGCGGAGGTGGGCCGCATTAACCAGTACGACCCTCGGCAAGCGTATCTGGTTCACACCGAGCAAGCCCTGGGCTACCGGCTAAAGCAGTCACCTGATCGCCTCGACTGGCTCTACGGCAAGCTTCTAGCCCAGGTGCTACAGCAGCGGGCAATCGATGCCATCGCCACCCTCAACCAGATCACCACCGTTGCCCCCGACAACCCCTACCACTGGGCCTATCTAGGCTTTGTGCACCTCTACGCCTGGCAACCCAGACAGGCCCAGACGGCCCTCGACCAGGCCGCAGCCCTCAACCCAGATTTGCCCAATCTGAGGCTTCTCCAGGCCATCGCCGCTGCTATGCAGCTACGCATACCCAAGGCGATTTCCCTACTCAAAGCCGAGGGCGTTCTCTAGTCCGTAGAGAACCAAGCCAGTCTAGCGGTCATCGGTTGAGGCCGCTGCATCGGCAGTCTCATCGAGACCGCTGTAGATCGGGCCAGCCTGGCGATCAAGCCTCAGCGCCTGGGCCAGGGCCGATCGCGCCTGGGCCTTTTGCACCAGCGGGTCGAGCTGCTCTACCGATAGCCCGCTCAGCAGGCTTAGCTCTTGACGGCTCAACCCCTTCAGCAGCATCTCAACGCACCAGGTGGCGCGGGCCTGCTCAACACTAGGGGGCTGTCCCGTAGGCGAGGCAACATCGGCGGTGACCTCGGCCCACAGCTGCCGCACCCGATAGGGGGTAATGGGCTGGTTGTCTGGCCCGAAAAATAGGGCGGGCGAGTCATCGCTGCGACTTTTGAGCCAGCGGGTGAGGGGGTTTTTGGTGTAAGTGCCGTAGCGCTGCCCCATAATCCACTGGTTGAGAGGCACCTGGCGGTGCTGGGGGCCAACCAGCAAAATGTGCTGGCTGCTGTCGTAAATGGCGCTGGCGCGGGTTAACAGCGGCACCTCTGCCGCCGCCACTCCGGCCCCCAGCAGCACATAGATCAGGGCGTAGGTCTGGTTGCCAGCCTTGCGGGCCGCCTGCATAATCTGGTGCACCACCGGGGCGGGCAGATCGATCCAGGCTTCTGTGTTGGGGGCAGTGGCCAGACCGGGCTGATCTAGGGAGTTGCCGAGGTCAGCGGTCTGGGGCCGCAGGTTGAGCAGCCAGCCCGCCAGGCTATCGACAAAAGCCGTTCGGCTAGGCCAGAGTCGTGGAGAGTGAGACAGGCCACCGTCTTCTGTGGTGCCTGACGCCCCCTCGGTAGCGCTAGCAATGGCGGTATAGCCGAGCAGCAGCGCCATTACCATCCCCGCCACCTCCTCAGGGCGAGGATGGGGAGATTCTCCCAGGCCCAGGAGCGCCTCTAGCGCTTCGGCCATGAAGTCGCGGATGGTTTGCAGCCCCCGCCCCAGAGATTGACTGTTTTCGGCAGAAAATTGCCCCGCTTCGCCGATCACCGATCGCACCAGTTCTGAGCGCTGGCCCAGGGTGTCTAAGCATTGGTTAAGAAAATTTTTGAGCGCCTGGTCGCTGGGGGCCTGCCCCAGGGCCACCCGATCAAAGCCCTGGCCTGGCCCAGTCAGCGCCTGGGCCTCGGTCATCACTGCCGCAAGCAAGCCGTGCTTACTACCAAACTGGCGAAACAGCGTGACCTCGTTGACCCCGGCCAGATCGGATACCTGGCGGGTGGTAGTAGTGCCAACCCCCTGGCTAGAAAAAAGCTGAAATGCAGCGTCCACAAGCCTCTGCCGAGCCGATATGCGCTGAGCTGCCATAGCAAAAAGAAAGCGACACTTGCATTCTATCGGGAAAGTTTGCTACAGTTGTTTTGCAAGCAGCACTTGCAATTGCTTCATCCACTCCTCCAGGGAATGTAAGAGAGTCTTGCAAAAGCTGTCAGCGTGGTCTGGGTAGTTGCCTGGGCCACCGGCTGCAACCTTGCTGCAACCTTATCGAGCAAAAAGGATTTGCTATGACAACAACCATTAAACAAGCCCCACAAAAACCGGGAATTGCCGACTTAGACTGGACGCTGGTGGGCTTTTTGGCCGCCATTCACGGCGTAGCCCTGCTGGCCCCCTGGTTCTTTTCGTGGTCGGCGTTGGGGGTGATGGTGGCGCTGCACTGGCTGTTTGGCAGCATTGGCATTTGCCTGGGCTATCACCGCCTGCTGACCCACCGCAGTTTGCAGGTGCCCCGCTGGCTAGAGTACGGGCTGGCGACCATTGGCGCGATGGCGCTGCAGGGGGGGCCAATCTTTTGGGTGGCGGGCCATCGCCAGCACCACCTCTACACTGAAGATGCCGAAAAAGACCCCTACGCCGCCAGTCGCGGGTTTTGGTGGAGCCACATGCTGTGGATGGTGTACCGCAACCCGGCGGTGTTTAACGGCCAAATTTACCGTCGCTATGCCCCAGATATTGCCCGCGACCCCTACTATCGCTGGCTTGACCGCTACTTTCTATTTTTGCAGGTGCCGGTTGCGATCGCTCTCTTTGCCCTCGGCGGCTGGCCCTTTGTGATCTACGGCGGCTTTCTGCGCATTGCACTGCTGTGGCACTCTACCTGGCTGATAAACTCGGCGACCCACATGTGGGGCAAGCGCCGCTTTCATATCGAAGATAACTCGGGCAATCTGTGGTGGACGGCGCTGCTCACCTACGGCGAAGGCTGGCACAACAACCACCACGCCTTCCCCAACGTGGCCCCAGCGGGCTGGCGCTGGTGGGAGGTTGATGTCACCTGGTACGCCATTGTGGTGCTAGAAAAGCTAGGGCTGGCCCGGCGCGTGGTGCGTCCCCCGGCAGAGGCGACGTTCCCGGCACGCTAGTGTCACTACTGTTATTAAAAACAGGAAGCTAAACCAAGTCCACATTGAGAACCGTAGTTCTGCCCTCACCCCCAGCCCCTCTCCCAGAGGGCGAGGGGAGCCGGAAAACTTCAAAGTCCCTCTCCCCTCGGGAGAGGGATTTAGGGTGAGGGAAACTCCAGGTTTCAAGTTAGACGAGGTTTAAGCCCTACAGCTCTCCACTTTGAGTCAGAGGAGCTGTAGGGGTGTTAACCGATCAACTTCATCGTTAAGTTTCAATAGCACTTGTAGCCCGTTTAATCATCTTTTCAACTTCTTCGCTGGCGTTTAAGCCCATAATTTCTATTTCTGGATGCTGCTTCTTGAAAACACGAAAGACTTCGTCTGCAAAGGCCTGACCCACTGCTTCTATTCCAGAAAAATCAAAAATTACCACCTTGAATTTATCAACGTTAGATAGCAATCTTTTCGCCTGAGAACGAGACACTAACCTTTCATCTCCGTACTGAGCTAACCGAACAGGAACCACCGTTTTTGTAAAAGCGTAATCATCTCCTGACGAGAAGTTGTCGAACACTTGTTTGGATGTTCTTGAAGTATTATTATTAAGCTCCATGAAAACAGTTGTGCCATCTTGAAATTCGTCATTCTCAACAATCCAATCTTCCGCCTTGTTAAATTCATGGGAGAAATATACATTTCCGGAAAGGATTGCGAATTTATCGAACATTCGTGATGCAAAAAAGATGCCTTCACCACTATGGCGATCCGGGTCAGTTGTAAGCTTGCCTTTGGCCAGCTCAAGCACTGCGTGGCGTTCGTCATGCAGTTTAAGTGAACGCTGAAGCTTCTTGAAGATTCCTTCTCCATCGTCGTCTACTATAATCTCAGTGGCGATAGAGGTTCTTTTGACTTGAATAGAGACCTTTTTCCCAGAAGAGTGGTCTATGGCATTGTTTAGCATCTCAGTAAATCCATAAAGCCAAATATCTTTGACATTACTGGGCAGATCAGATACCAAAGGCTTGATGTCAGAATTCCAAACAATATCTTCCTCAAGACCGTCGGCTAGATCGTAGCTCTGCCTCCATTCAGCCAGTGGATGGAGATAATAACTTCTGCTATTCGTTGAACCCTTGATTACAAGAGAATTTTGTTCAACAAGGCGTTTAATATGCTTGTTAATAGCTTGCCTAGTGATACCAAATTCTTGAGCCGCTTTAGCGGCAATGTCTCTTGGATACTCTTCGACGTTTGCCAAAATAAATTGACGAACTTGCTCGCCCCGCCTGCGCACTCTTGACACTAGATCTAACCACCCTTGGCGTCAACCAATTAGATCCTTCATTGTCAACCTTATGAATCTTCTTGTCAACCTTATGGGTCTGACCCGTAGGAAATATCAGTTGGCGAGTGCCTGATTACCTCAGTTCAATCGACAATTGAGATATGAATCTGTAAACATTGGCGAACTATTTTAGGTTTAAGCTGATGGGTCGGAAGGGTGAAAGCGGGGGTGGAGGCGATCGCCCACCAGTTCCCCTTTCCCCAAATGCTGCTCCACAATTCTCGGCACATCTTCAGGGGCGACCCGGCAGTACCAGGTATTG
>JBBSLR010000117.1:0-7895 GCA_038255045.1 Phormidesmidales cyanobacterium | reverse complement strand
GGCGCCCTCTAGGTACGACGACGCGAGGCCGTGGGTGTACCAGGAGGTCACAAAGGTGGTGCCGGTGAGCCAGCCCCCAACCGCCATGAAGGCGCAGGGGAACAGCAAGATGCCGGACCAGCCGATAAAGACAAAGCGATCACGCTTTAGCCAGTCGTCGAGAATGTCGAACCATCCTCGCTGGGCTTGCGCGCGTCCCATTGCTATGGTCATACGCTAATCTCCATAACTATCTAAGAACAAGGTAAACATCAAATACGACCCGAGAGCCGTAGAGTTCCCAGAGGGAACAATCCATTTCTGGACTTGAATTGGATTTATACGCGGAAGATGATGGCGCTAGCTCTAATCTGCGGGCAGCTAGCTGACCTGACGTCAAGCCAACAGTCCACAAATTATGAGTAGTGTTTACTATTCTTTACCGTAGTTATCATTATAGGGGGTATCACAGGAGACGCTAGGCCGAAAACCCAGATCATCTTTAGGTTTCAGGGATTTTCATAAGTATTCTTGCTTATGTCGGAGGGCTGAATTGACGTTCAGGCGCATCATTTTTGTGACGGCTGCTTAAAAGCATTCTCTAGCAGCCTTAATAAGGCCTGGATGAGCGCTAGCTGGCCCTGATCGCCCCTCGGCCCCAAGTTTACAAACAGAAGCTGGCGATGCGTCCTACTCTATGTATAAAGAGCCGTCATAACTAGCCGTCGCCAGAAGGAGTCAGAAGTTTTCGCAGGTAACCTATTGGGCAATGGCTGTACGCCAGTTCGCCGCCCCAGTCTCGGCCATGGGCTATCAAGGGTGCCCTAAGCAAACCAGCCAGCGCTATGTATTGCTCACACCTTATATATTAATGATGAGCGGGCTTGGGAAAGGTCGCCTCCATCGCTAACCCTACTAGGTAGTATTCGACTATGTTCACGATTGAGTTAACTCTGAAGCACACGGCCATGCCCCTCTCTGTACAAAAAAAAGGACAGAGTGAGGCGGAGTCGACCTACAACTCAGTTGCAGACGCCCTGCGCAGCGGTAACGGACAGTTGCTAGAACTTGCCTGTGACCAGCAGCCTCACAAACGCATCAGTATTTTAGGTAGCGAGGTGGCCGCAGTGCAGATATTCGAAAAGAGCGGCACCGCCACTGCCTCGGGTCGTCCGCCTGGGTTCTTTGCGCTGAGTAGCGATCAGTAGTCAGTAGGTCGTCGGTAGGTAGTCGATATCTAGGAGCCTCAGCCTGTGCCCGGTGACATTGTGGCGGCTAAAGACCCTGGTGCCATTTGGGTCAACAATTTGCGGTTTCAGTGGCCATCGGGGCTGTCGGTGTTGCAGGGCTGTTCGCTAACTGTACAGCCCGGTGAGTTTTGCATGCTGCTGGGCAATAACGGCAGCGGCAAGTCGACGTTGCTGAAGATCTTGGGGGGGTTGCTGCAACCCCAGGAGGGGAAGTGGGCGGTTGAGAAACCGGTGGGTTTTGTGTTTCAAAACCCCGATCACCAGCTGGTGATGCCAACGGTGGGGGCAGATGTGGCCTTTGGCCTGGTGGATGAGCACTTGCCCTTGGCGGAGATTCGCAACCGGGTAGATGATGCCTTAGCTGCAATCAATTTACTAGAGCTGAAGCGGCGGCCTATCTATGCCCTTAGCGGCGGGCAAAAGCAGCGAGTGGCGATCGCCGGGGCGATCGCCCGCCACTGCCATGTGCTGCTGCTGGATGAACCCACGGCCCTGCTCGACCCCGACAGCCAGATTGACTTGGTAAAGCGGGTGCGAGATTTAGTTAAAGAGCGGGGTCTGACAGCTCTGTGGGTGACCCACCGGCTGGTGGAATTAGACTACTGCGATCGCGCCTTCTTATTGGAAGCAGGTCGCGTACTGGACGAGGGCAACCCTCATCGTCTCAAGCATCACTTACAAAATAAGTCTTCAAGGGTTTAGGCTCATCGCCTAGCATCGACGATGGCGACAGCCTTACATCTGAAATTCTTGGTACTATGGGTGTCTGAGCTATTTATTTAGGTTGTTATGGTTAAGCGCTCCCCCTTTGACAGCACTCAGGTTATGCGACGTACCGAAGATTTAATTCGGGCAGCATCGAACCGCTACCGGATTACGGTGCAGGTAGCTACTCGAGCTCAACGGCGACGCTTTGAAGACTTTGAAAACTACGAAGACCCCAAGATGAAGCCCGTGCTGCGAGCCATCATTGAGATGTCTGATGAGCTAACTCAGCCTGAAATTATCGGCGAGTAGGGGTTTCCAACCTGTCTGAACCGATGGGTGAGCGGTTTATAAAAGAGGGCGATGGGTGGCGGCTGGGTTGGAACCCAGCCGCCACCCATTATTGCGGGTTGCTGGCGGGCCGTGGATGGGCTATTGAGCTGACTGAGTCTGAATTTCAGACCTTTTGTCGGCTGGCGTTGGATCTACGAAAGACCATGGGTGCGATCGCCGCTGAACTCATGGATGAAGAAGAGCTCACCTGCGAAGCCGAAGCCAATGACCTCTGGCTCGAAGCGGAGGGCTTGCCTGATGCCTACAGCCTGCGGTTTATCCTCAACTCAGGCCGTCGCTGTGAAGGGGCATGGGATGCGACCTCAGCCCAGCAAATCACCGAGGCCACCCACCACCTCACACCGTTCTAGTCCATCAAGAAATTCCACTAGATATTGCTAGGGGTTCTGCCCCTGCTGTGTTACTGTGAGTAAGCACAATTGAACATGACCGGGGCGTAGCGCAGCTTGGTAGCGCACCACTTTGGGGTAGTGGGGGTCGTGGGTTCAAATCCCGCCGCTCCGATTGATTGAAACCTCGCCATTTGGCGGGGTTTCGTCGTTTCTAGTTACAGGCTCGGATGCCCAAGTAGGTACGGGGGCTGGCCAGAACCTAACGAAATATAGCCACCGCCAGAACGGTTAGGACATGACCTATATCCCTGGAGCGATGGCTGTACGCCATCGTGCTGCCTCAGTTTTTGCCACGGGAAGGAGCCGATGTCTGCCGATGTCATAAGGGCGATGGCCATCGCTACAATTAGGCTTTTGGCTATTCGATGGGTACAGATTTTTGGGTGTTTGCTTTGCCCATGATGTGAGTGTCTGGATCGAGCAGGCGTTGGTGAGCCGCGCGCGCATCGGTATAAAAGCGCTGGATGCCAACGGGCAGAGCGTTTTCAACTGAACCAGGGCGGCATCGACCGGTTTCTCATGGTCTAGCGATCGCAGTCTATCCGTAAACCCGTTTCAAGAACTGCAACCCCCGTGCCACAATTAGCCCAATCCCCTACGTTAGTAACAGGGCCGCCCGGTGGAACCGCCTTCCCCCAAAGAGCTCAACAGCGAGCTAAACCCAGCCCTGCCCCAGGGTGAGCCGACCCTGCGGCAGCTGCACAGCATCAAGGCCCAGCTCGACCTGGTGCTGCTGGCCCTAGAAGCCCTAACGGGCCTGGGGTCTGATGCCATGCTGGCGGCGGCGGATGCTCTAGGGGTGTCGGATTTGCTGAGCGATCGCGTCAACCTCTGGCGCTTGCGCCAGGCCAGCCCCCTGCGCAAAGGCCAGGGCCGCAAAAAGCTCGATGTGGACGAAGCCCGCGCCCTGGTGCTGGTCAGTTGCCATTTAGCGGCCAATCACCGCGACCCCATTCGCCAGGCCGTAGCGCGGCTAGAGCAGGCCCTAGCCCAGGGGCAGCCACCGCACCGCGCCGCTCAACTGGGCGACTATCTCGATGCCTTTAACAACGCCTACCAAGACCGCATGGAGGGCGACCAAACCGCCACCACCGATGAACTCACCACCCTAGGGCTGAAGCTGCTGGTCGATCTGCTGTTTTACAGTGGCACTGGCGGCAGCCGCAAGCTCTGGCTCGCCCTCCTGGATCGCACCGAGAAGTAAGCCACTGTAGGGTGAGTCCCGCCCACCGCATGGGAGAAAACTCCCAGACATCACCTAGACAGACTTTTGAATTTTGCCCTTTGAATTTTGCCCTTTGAATTCTGAACCGATACCCCCACCCCACCCCGCCTGAGTCCATGGCCCAAGCCGCCACCATCACCTCCTACGAATATGCAGCGGGCACCTGTACCCTACGGCTGGTGGGCGAGCTGTCGCCCCTGAGTCAGGTAACAGGTCGCCCGGTGCTGGGGCGATCGCGCTTTACCCTGCAGGTCCATGGCGACGCTATCCTTGGGGAGACTAGGGCCGCGGCTAACCAGGCCGTGATCTTCGAAACCAGTGGCCGAGAGCCACAGTTTTCGGCCCTGGCAGATTTGGTGCAGACCTACGTGCAGCAGCAGCTCAGTGCCGACGCCCTGGCCACCGGAGCAGCCATTGCTCGGGGTGAGAATACCCTTCAGCCGGCAGGGCTAACCCGCCACCGGCTAACCCTGCCTGCGCCGCCAGCCCCCCCCAGAGGGGTAGAACTCTCTACACTGCAACTGTCTGACCTGGCCGATGCCCTAGAGCAGGCCGAGGGCAATCTCAAAATTATCCCCGATGCAGCGCTACCCAAGGCCCGCCGGGTGCGACCCCAGCTACCGCTATGGCTGGGGTCGGTGGCGGCGGTGGGCCTTGCGGCCCTATTGGGCAACCAGTTCCTCACCACAGCGCCTAGCCCCGTCGTCTTTTCCCCCGATGGATCGCCAACCAGCGAATCGCAAACGCTCAATGGGGCCACCGCCGAATCACCCGCTGACAGCCATCAGCAAAGCCTAGAAGAATCTGCGCCCACCGCTGACGCCAATACCGAAACTGGAGCCGTCACTGGCGAGGCGGTACCAGCCCCCATCACCACCGCACCAACAACCACTTCAGCACCGTCGGGGGAAGTGGCTGAGCCTGGAACTGCCAAGACCTCACCTCAAGTCCCTACCTCCCCAGCCCCGGCGGCTAGACGGCCTCAGACCGCTACAGCCCCAGCTCCGGCCTATCCTCCCCAGGCCGAGGCGCAGGGGGAGCAAGGCGAAAGCCCTGACGCCGATATGACCGCTGAACAGTTTTCAAACGCCGCCCGACCCGATACCCTAAGAGCCCCTGCTGCCCCTGAAGCCTTTGACGCTAGCCCAAGTAGCGCCGCCACCAGTGCCCCTGACTCTGCCCTAGGCTGGATCACGGCCCTAACTCTCACCCTTCAGCAGCAGTGGCGACCGCCAGCAAATTTGGCTGCGCCTCTGCGCTACAACCTTACTCTGGAGCCAGATGGTACCGTAACGACCCTAATGCCCCTCAATGACTTCTCCGCCACCTACCAAAACAATTCATCCCTACCCCAGCCTGGTCGCACCATCTCTGGAGTGGTCAGAGACGAATCAACCACGGTAGAAGTACAGTTTCTACCGTCTGGGGAAGTCGTGGTGGTGCCCTCAGTTCAAGCTCATCCCTAGGGGCTAAGCCCCAGGGTCTAATTGGGGGATGAGATGCACCGTAGGGTGGCCCTGCCCACCAGTTAAACCAGTGCCGCTAGCGCCAGGTTCAACTTGGTAAATTGGCACCAAGCTAGGGCTGTTGCGATGACTGTTTTTTGCGCTTGGCCTTACGCAGGTGCAGGGTAGACATGGCCTTATCCACCGGGAACCCAGCAACAGGAATGACCTGGTGCTGGCGATCGCGCTCCAACTCCTTCAGGTCGGTGTAGTCGATCCAGTGGATGCAGTCTACCGGGCAAGTGTCGATCGCCTCTTGGACGATCTCATCAGAGTCGCCATCTTGGCGGTAAACGCGCGATCGCCCATGGTCAGGCTCAATGTAGAACGTATTACGGGCCACATGGGCACAGTGCTTGCAGCCGATGCAGGTAAGCTCGTCTACGTAGACGCCCTTTTGGCGCAGCTGACCGCCCAGCTCAGGCTCGTAGCCAGTGCGCTGCTCAACCTGGCGCAGCTGCCCGCCTAGCTCAGGTTCAAAACCGGTAGACTGTCCATCAAACTGTGTCATTGCGTTAGCCGCTCTACAACTGCCCAAACCCTGGGCCAATACTAAGAAAGGGGCCACTAGCAGCCCCTTTCCCAAACTCAATTAGTCAGTGCCTTAGCCATTCCAGCGCTGCACCACCAGCCGCACAGAGCCATCTTTCTGCACCTGCTCTTCCGCCAGCTGAAAGCCCTGGCGAGAGGTTTCAGCAACTACGGCGTTGTAGGCATAGCGCTGGGTCACCTGGCTGAGGAAGCCCTCAACAGTCAGGGGCTGCTGCCAATACTGTAGGTCAGCCACCAGCTCGTAGTCGCTGGTCTCAGGGTTGCGGCGAAAGCCAATGTCATAGCCATTGTCTTGGGCAATTACCACCTCAGCGCTCTGGGTTTGGCCTTGGTAGCCGCGCACGTCGCAGGGGCCGGCCTTCCAGTCAGCGCCCAGGTCGTTGAGGGCCAGCTTAAGAGAGTCGAGATGGCGGATTTTGGTTTTGATTTGGCTAAAGTGTGACATCTTCTGCGGGTTGTATGAGGACTTAAAAAAATCGAGAAATTACCACTGACTGTAGGCGGTCTGGGCAGAAACAGTTTCGGTAGCCGTTTGCTCATTGCGCTGGGCAAAATACTCAGAGGTGGTCTGATGGGCCACCACCGTGCCGAGCTGGGCCTCGATAGCCGCAGTTACCTCAGCACAGGAAGCACCCACAATACCGGTTACCGTCTCCTTGACCCGACCATCGGGGTAGATGATAAATTCCAGGGTTTCCATGATTGCTTAGCCTCTGATTGCTTAGCCTCTAAGTATGCGAAACGGGGCCGGGGTAATCAGCCCGTCAATCCGCAGGGGGAGCATTTTATCCCTAGCAATACAGGCGAAATTACTAACCCAATGCCAACCGTGCATCGAATACATAGTTCGCCACCCGCCATTACAAAAATCAGCGGGTCGTATTTATTACGGAAGCAGCGTATCCATTAGATGTAGTGTCGCGTAACTTTAAGAGAGCGTCAAGGCAACTTTTGTTACATTTCGCAGCGCTTTTAGCGACCTAAGCCCCAGAGATAGTTGTGCCAGCGTTGTTCCAAGCCGCAGCAAGCATTAAGAAAGTCACAGGCCAAACGTCCGGCTTCGCGGCTGTGGCCTGCCGCTCCAGCCGTAGGCAAGCTGTTGTCTGCACCGCGGCAGCCCTGTCGAGGTGGCCAAACGATTCCCGAAATGCCCCTCTAGACTAAGGGACAGACCAAATGACTCCGGCTACAACCACCTGGGAGTGAACTCCCTGGCTCACCGCGAAAGCTGCTTGACTGACAAAACTCTCAAAACCTTGATGCTGTCGTAGGTTGGGTTAGCGATAGCGTAACCCAACGAAACCATTCTGCCCCACCTTGACAGGGTTGTCTCCACCCATGGCACTTTCTCCAAGCCCAGGTCGTGATCCCTGACTTGCCAAACCTCAAAACCTCGGCGTCAACGCCAGGGGATGAGAATGCCCTAAAAAGAGGCCGGGCAATCAGCTCAAGACTTGAGCTGATTGCCCGGCCCCGCAGCGGAGAGGGTTTGCTAGTTCAGCGCTTCGAGGTAGTCGCGAACGCGGTTGCGGCGCTTGGGCTGGCGCAGCTTTTGCAGTGCCTTCGACTCGATCTGGCGCACCCGCTCGCGGGATAGCTCTAGGGCGCGGCCAATCTCTGCCAGCGAATAGGGGGTGCCGTCGCCAAGGCCAAAGCGCATGTTGATCACATCCTGCTCGCGGGTGGTGAGGTCGGCCATCAGCTGTTGCAGGTCGCGGCGCAGCGACTCGCGGATCAGCATGTCTTCGGGCGACATGCAGTCGGTTTCGAGCAGGTCGCCCAGTTCGGTGTCGCGGTCTTTGCCCACCTTGGTTTCTAGCGAAACCGCGCGCGGCACCCGCAGCAGCACTTCGCGCACCTGGGCGGCGGTCATGTCTAGCTCGCAGGCGATGTCTTCGACCGAGGGGGTGCGGCCCTTCTCTTGGGAGAGCTT
>JBBSLR010000116.1:0-7933 GCA_038255045.1 Phormidesmidales cyanobacterium | reverse complement strand
TGGGCCTAGAGAGGCGATTTTCCACGCGCTGATCCGCAAGAACTACGGCTGCACCCACTTTATTGTGGGCCGCGACCACGCTGGGGTAGGCGATTATTACGGCACCTACGACGCTCAATACATCTTTGACGAGTTTGAGCCAGGGGAGCTGGGGATTGTGCCGATGAAGTTTGAGCACGCCTTCTACTGCACCCGCACCGGGGGCATGGCCACCTCTAAAACCAGCCCCAGCGGTAAAGACGAGCGGATTCATCTGTCGGGTACCAAGGTGCGAGAGCTGCTGCGCCGGGGCGAACTGCCCCCGCCGGAGTTTTCTCGGCCCGAGGTGGCGGCAGAGCTGGCCAAGGCCATGCGGGCGCCCGAAGTCGTCAGCTAACGCTAGCAATTGGGATGCAGTTAACTCGGTGAGACTAGATCGACGGGCGTTTTTGCAGCAGGCAACTCTAGCCCTGGGGGCACTAGGGCTAGGCAGCACTGCGCTGCTGAGCACCGCTGGCCAGTATCAGCAGGCTTTGGCCAAGCCCGCCCGGCGCAAAATCGCCCTGCTGATTGGCATCAACGCCTACCCTGATCGCGCCCTCGACCCCGGCGTGGCCCAATATATTGACCTCAGGGGCTGTCTCACCGATGTTGAACTTCAGCGCCAGCTGCTGGTGCATCGCTTCGGCTTTGCGCCGGTGGATGTGGTGACGCTGACCAACCAAGCGGCCACCCGCGCCGGAATTTTAACCGCCATTGACGAGCACCTGGTGCAGCAGGCCACCGCTGACGACGTGGTGCTGCTGCACTTTAGCGGCTACGGCAGCGAGGTGCTGGTGCAGGGCGATGATGGTACCACCCAGCCCCAATCGGCCTGGGTGACCGTAGACAGTCGCCTGCCCAGCGAAGACTCGCCCGCCCTGACCGACCTGCTAGAGGCCGAACTGGTAGCCCAGCTCAGCCGCCTCGCCACGACTAACCTCACCACCGTGATTGACGCAGGTAGCCAAGATGCGGGCTACCTAAGCTGGGGCAACTCACGGGTGCGATCGCGCCCCACGGTGCCCACTGGCACCCTCCCCCTAGGGACTTTGCCCCAGTCCCAGGGCCAGCCGCTGCCCCTGGATGCCCCCTGGCCGGGGCTGCTGCTGCGGGCCGCCGCCCCCGGTCGGCTGGTGCTCGAAAGCCAGTGGGATGGCTTTAGCGCCGGGGTGTTTACCTACGCCCTGACCCAGAGCCTCTGGGCTACCGTCCCTGACCCCGACCCCGATGTCTTGATCCGCCGTACCAGGCAGTATCTCCAGCGGTGGGTGGGCATCGACCAGCAGCCCGTGGTGGGCGATCGCCTGCCAGCTCGCTCTGGCCCTGGGGTCTATGGCTTGCCCACCGAGGCTGCGATCGCCGCTGGAGTGGTACTGTCCAACGGGGGTGCTCGCCCCGTTGATCTGTGGCTGGGCGGGCTGCCGCCCCTGGTGTTGCGCTATCTCCAGCCCGGTTCTCGCCTGGTGGCCCTCCCGGCCTCCGGCCCTGCCATTCCCCTGCGGCTGGAGTCGCGCAATGGTCTGCGGGCGCAGGTAAAACCCGTTAACGATCCTCCCTCAGTTCCCCTCATTCGGCTGCCTGTCTACGAGCAGGTGCGGTTGCTGCCCCAGGCCATCGACCTCGTGGTCGCCCTCGACAGCCAGCTGAAGCGGGTCGAGCGGGTCGATGCCACCAGCGCCCTGGCCGGGCTAGCGCTAGTCACCGCCGTCACCGCTGGAGAAAAAGCCGCCGACTGCCTGTTTGGCCGACTGCCCATCGGCCCCTCGCCCACCCTGACCGCCGCCCTGCCCGGTGTCGCCACTGCCGGGCCGAGACCCAACAGCGACGGGCTGGCCGAGAGCAGCTACGGCTTGTTTGCCCCCAACCGTACCCTGCTGCCGGGCACCATGCTGGCCAAAGAAGAAGCGGTCAAAACGGCGGTCAACCGCCTCGGCCCCTACCTGCAAACCCTGCTGGCCCTCAAGCTGGTGCGTCTGAGCGAAAACCGCAGCTCGTCTCAGCTGGCGGTGGCAGCGGTGCTGGCAGCGGTGCAGCCCCAGCCCGCCCCCCTGTGGGTACAGACCGCGGAGCGTCCGGTTGCGCCCACCTGGCCCCTGGTCATTCGCCAGGCCCAGAAAGCGCAGACCACCCCCGAACAGCTGCGGCTGCCCCGCGACAGCCGCATTAGCTACCAGATTGCCAATGCCACATCCCAAGACCTACACCTGCTGTTGATCAGTTTTGACAGCCGCGGTGAATGTACTGCCCTGGTCACCCTGCCCGAGTCCCCCCCGGAGGAGGAGCCTGAAACCCCCCAAGAGGCCACCCCGCTCGCGGCTGGTCAGATGATCTCCCTGCCCGCCGAGGGGCAGAGTTGGGCTATGCCCGGATCTGCCACCTGGGTTGAGACTCACCTGATTCTCAGCAGCCGACCTTTCCAGCGGTGTTTGACAGTGCTCGGGGCAGCGCCGCCCTCCCTGGACACAGGGTTTCGGCCCATTGCCCAGCCCCTCAAGCTGGCCCAGGCGCTGCTGCAAGATCTCGACACCGCCGCCGCCGGCAAGCCCCAGGATGCGATCGCCCTGCACCACGACCGCTGGGCAACGCTGAGCTTTCGCTACGCGATCGCCTAGCTATAGTTGACGTTCATCTGGGTGTCTTGATGACCTAGCAGCTTGTCGGACTCAATCGCCGCAGCACGCTGATTTTGGTGGCCTCCCTAGGGCTGGGCATGGGGGTGTCATTTGTGCTCGATGCGCTGGCTAATACGCTCCACCTGATTCGCGGCGTGTTTTCGTCGGGCATTGCCACTGGGGGCACCGTGGCGCTGCTGCTGAATATGATCGTTCCTGGGCCGCGTGAATAGGCGTTTTGGGAATACTAGGCTCAGACATTGAGATGTTCCTTCAACCCAGGGGGCAGGGTACCCTGCCCCCTGGGTTATTTGCGCCTTACTTCTGATTGTTTACGCTGGTGCCAGGAACAGAGTGAGGGCGCGATGGTCAAAGGATTGCACCTTACCGGCTTCGTTCAGGTCGTCTACAACCCGATTCAAGAGGTCGGTGGCGCGATCGCGGTGCTGGTGTTCTCGTCCTCGCAGCCGCACTAAAAACTTAACCGAATCCCCTTTACTCAGCCACTCAGTTGCTCGATTGATGCGCAAGGTGTAGTCAGATTCGCCGATGTTGGGGCGGAACTTAACCTCTTTTACCGAAGGGCGAGAGGTCTGTTTCTGGCGCTTATTCTGCTGATACTGGAGCTTGCCGTAGTCCATGATTTTAGCCACTGGGGGGCCATCTTCACTGGGGGAAACGACTACCAGATCGAGTTTGCTCTCTTTGGCCATCTTGAGAGCGTCTCGGGTGTCGATAACGCCCAGGTTTTCACCAGTCTGAGTGATCAGCAAAACCTCGGGGTCTCTAATGTCGCGGTTGACAACGGCTTTCTGCTTTTTAGCGATAAGACAAATCTCCAAATTCTGCAAGGACATACATAGCGAGTTTCCCTTGGGCGAAGCATATCACGACACTCCCTTTGTTCCTCCTAGGGGGAGGATAGATAGAGCGGAGACAGCTAAAAACTGGGAAGAACTCAGAAATTAGCCTGTGGATACCTCAATAAACCGAGAACCGCTTTATTTGTATTGCCTATATTACGCTACATCGACCGCAGCCACATCCCCCCACCGACAGGTTCCCGTTCTCTCCCGGCGACGAGTTGCCAGGAAGCGGCCGACATCCCTCTGGGATCGGCAGGCCACTAAGGGGCGAAGGCAATAGCCTGCTGAAACTGTCGGATGGCCGCTCCGGCGTCGGTTTCGGCCATCAAGATACAACGGCTGAGCAGGCCTAGATTAAGATCCTGCAACCCCGCTAACTCGCTGCGATCGCCCACCTCACAACCCTGCGATCGCAGCTGATAGACCACCAGCACACCATCTGCCAGAGCCACACCTCGGGGACGCCCAAGGCCCGGTATCGCGCCAGCTTATCCACCCCGCCGCTGTTAAACACCACTTCAATTGACAGGTCGGGAATGGGCTTGACAGAGCCAATACAAAAGGACTGATTGGCCTGGGCAGAGACCTCTCGCTCTTTCTCCTGGGTCATGGCCCCGGTGGGCTGAAAGAAGACGCCCCTTTGGGCTAAAAACAACCCGAGCAAATGGCCAATTACCCAGCTAAATAGTTCATGCTCTCGCCCCGGCATCAGCACCTCAACCGTTCCGTTGTAGTAAAACAGCCGCACACCGGGGGCCTGTTCAAACCCAGTTTGAATCGATTCAAACTGCTTCCATAGTCGCCCGTAGTGGACGACCCGCTGATCGCTCTGCGGGGCTAGGGGCTGAGGAATCGGTGAAGGCAGGGATTGAGCCATCGAGATGCCCAGGGGTTGCACGGCAGAGGCTGCTCCCATTATAGGGGCGTTATAGGGGGCTGCCCTGGCTCACTCCAGCGGCAGCTGCACGGTGACGGTGGTGCCCTGGCCCCCAGTGCTGGCGATGTGCCAACGGCCCCGGTGCTGGGTGACAACGGTGTGGACGATCGCCAGCCCCAGACCGCTGCCGGGGCGATCGCCCACGTTGCTGCCCCGCTGAAGGGCTTCGCGAAGGTCGACGAGGTCGGCGACGGGAATGCCTCGGCCAGCATCCTGCACCGTCAGCGTGGCCCCCTGCCCATCGCTGCTGAGGGGTAGCGCAGGGAAGATTTGGCCATCATAGCTCTCCCAAGCCGGTCAGCAGGACTATGCCCAGCCCCAGCCCCAGCAGGGCGGCGCGGCGGGTGAGGGCTAGGGCGGCGAGAATGCGATCGCCCCCAATCGACCCCACCGCATCCCCCAGCAGCGGCTTTTCTTTCACCTGGCCTCTATATATATTGATGCCCCCCAGTTGCACCCCCAGGGCCGCCGCGTAGGCGCATTCGCTCCAGCCCGCGTTGGGGCTGGGGTCGGCGGGGGCATCGCGGCGGCAAATAGCCCACACCCGACCGGGCTGGCCCGACAGCAGCGCAATGGTCAGCACCGTCAAACGGCAGGGTAGCCAGGTCAGCCCATCTTCAAAGCGAGCGCTAAACCAGCCCAGGTGAGTGTAGGGCGCATCCCGATAGCCCACCATAGAATCCAACGTGCTGGCGGCTTTATAGACCAGGGCCAGAGGCACGCTGCCCCAGGGCGAGAACGCCCCCACGAGGGCATAGAAAAGCGGGGCCAGCACCCCGTCGGTGGCGTTCTCGCTGACGGTTTCCAGCACCGCCCGCAAAATCTCCGGTTCGTGTAGGTTCTCCGTGTCGCGGCCCACGTAGAGGGCCAGCCGCTGTCGCGCCGTGGGGATATCTCCATCGGCCAGCGGCTCTAGCACATCCTCTGCCGCGCGGCGCAGGCTGCGACCGGCAAAGCAGCTGGCCAACAGCACCACCTCAGCCGCTATCCCGATCACGGGGTGAACCATCCCCGCCAGGCGCACCGCCCACCACCCCACCAGCCCGCTGCCGAGAATCACGCTTAGCCCCAGGATCACCCCCAGCCCTCTTTCTCCGCCAGGCGGCAGCTTGAGCCGCTGAATCCCGTTAGATCCCCAGCTAATCACGCGCCCGATCGCCTGTACCGGGTGGGGCCAGCCCCAGGGGTCACCCACCAGGCGATCTAGCCCGGCGGACAGCCCTAGCACCAGCGCCCGCTGCGCCCACAGTTCGCCAGGCCACAGCTCCCTAGGCCACAGCTCGCTAAACCACAACTCGCTAAACCACAACTCGCTAAACCACAAAGTTGACATCATCCCCCTGGGCCGCCTGCCAACTGCGGGCATCAAAATACAAGTCTTCTAGAGAAATACTATAGAGGGCTTCCTTGAGCTTTTGCGACAGGCGGTTCCACACCGCAAAGGTGACCCAGTCTTCGGCCTGGTCAGCCTGGGGGCTGTGGCGCGGCAGCGGGTCAACCTGTTCGCCCACGGCCGCTAAAATCTGGCCCAAAAAAATCTGGTCGGCGGGCTTGGCCAGCCGGTAGCCCCCCTGGGGGCCGCGCACCGACTCGACAATGCCCGCCCGCCGCAGGTCGATCAGCAGCTTTTCGAGATAGGGCGGCGGCAGCCCCTGGCGCTGGGCAATGGTCGCCACCGACACCGGTCGCCGCGAGGGGTGGAGGGTGAGGTCGAGCAGGGCTTTGACGCTGTAGTGGCCACGGGTTGTCAGTTTCATGGCCCGGGGTGGCTTCCCTTAAAAAGTTGGCATTACAAGTTAGCCTTTTGATGATGATTTTGGATGACGCTGGTGCGATCGCGGCAGTGGCTTGGTCTGTCCTATGCGTATAGCGATGGCCGTTACGCTTAGGAGACCTATCCATTCCAGAGGTAGAACCCAAGGGGGATAAACTGATGGCTACTGCTTTTAGCTATGATTTAAGCAAATGAACATAGCCTACCGCATTGAGGGGCTTGAGTTTGAATGGGATGAAGATAAGGCAGAAAGCAACTTTAGAAAAGCATGGTGTTCGCTTTGAAGAGGCTGCCGAGGCTTTCCTTGACCCCTTTTATCAAGTTGGCGATGCGTCGAGGCAAGGTGAAGAGCGCAGCTTTATCTTGGGCTACTCGTTGACCCCTAGGTTGTTGCTGGCGGTTTATGTTGAAAGAGAAACCAGAACCCGAATTATTTCAGCACGGATAGCCACTCGTTCTGAGCGATACCTATATGAACAGTCCTGATAAACCCCTTGATGAAACGTTTGAGTTGAAGGTTAATGGTCGCCTGTCTGAAGTGGTGACGGTAACAATACCCACTGATACGCTGGCAGATTTGCGGGCAATCGCAGACAAAAAAGACATGTCCTTAGAAGGTCTCATTAAGTTCTACGTCGGTCAGGGTTTAAGGGCTGACCTAACCCGACTGCGGGCCGATCAAACGCTAAATGCTGCCCAGCAGGTTCCGTCTGAGTTCTAGAGATTGTGAACGACAAACTGGTGTAACAAGTTAGCAATCATGGTTTGCAAAGGGATTTCGGTCTGAGTTGCTAGAGCCTGTAGAAACTGAAGATCGTGAGAAGGGATCTCAATTTTGATTTCCTCTAGCTCCCCTAAATGGGCTTTGACATAGCTTTGATGGCGCTTAATTTCTTGCTCAAGGTTAGGAACCGACAGCCATTCATCGTTTTCTACCGATGTTAAAAGCTCCTGTTCTTCTGGTGTGAGCTTCACGTCTTTCATTTATCCTCCGAGATATTTTTTCTTCATCTTGCGACTTGGAATAATGGTTTTCAGAAAAATACTGTGTTCATCTTCTATAAAAGGAACCAAGTAGATGTACTGATTAATGGCAAGAACAAATATTTTTTGGGAAGAGTATTTCTCTTGGTTAGGATGCTCAACGATATCTAATACCCACCCCTGGTTAATAGCTAAAGCAACGGTGTCAAAATCGATCCTTCTCTCTGTTCTGAGCTGTTTATTCTTTTCAGCATTCCACAGCAGCGGCTTCATGATTGTTGCTCAACTATAGCGAAAAAGGGCAGGCTTGCGCCCCCCCCTTTCAGTTAGCCTATCGCTAGGTTTATTCCACCCCTTCAATGCGGTCTTCGACTTCTTGGTAGAGCTCTTGCAGCTTCTCCAGGTTTTCGTCGCTGGTTTCCCAGTAGCCGCGCCCGTTCACCTCCAGCAGGGTCGAAACCATGCGGCGGAAGGAGTTGGGGTTGAGATCCATCAGGCGCTTGCACATCTCCGGGTCTTGAATGAAGGTGGTGTTGGCATCTTCGTAGACCCAGTTATCGACTGCGCCCGCCGTGGCCGACCAGCCCATGGTGTTCACCAAGCGCTTCGACAATTCACGCTCGCCCTCGTAGCCGTGGGAGAGCATGCCCTCGTACCACTTGGGGTTGAGCATCTTGGTGCGGGCGTCCAGCCGCACCGTCTCCGACAGGGTGCGCACCTGGGCATTGGCGGTGGTGGT
>JBBSLR010000115.1:0-7960 GCA_038255045.1 Phormidesmidales cyanobacterium | reverse complement strand
GCGCTGCCAAGCGACTGTTTTTGTACCAATAAACCTCATCCCAGTCCAGCAGTGGAGTGCTACCTGGGGCAAAACTACAGATCCCGAGATGGGCTTGGTACAGAACCATCTAGGGCACCAGGCGGGCAAATTTTTTCTTGCCGACCTGTACCACCTTGCCGACTAGCCCATCAGGGTTGGCAAACTCTTGGTTGGGGTCAGTGACCTTCTCGCCGTCGAGCTTGACGGCACCCCCCTGAATCTGGCGGCGGGCCTCGCTGCTGCTGGCGCACAGGTCAGTGGCACCCACCAGGTAAAACAGCTTGGCCGGAAAGTTTACCGCCGCCAGGGAAAACTCGGGTACCCCATCGGCGGTGTCGCCGGTGCCCTGCACCAGGCTGATGGCGGCCTGCTGGGCCTGGAGAGCGGCGAGTTCACCGTGAAACTGGCGGGTGACCTCTAGGGCCAGCAGCTTTTGGCGATCGCGCGGGTTTTCCGGCAGGGTGTCTACATCAATGGCGGTAAGCAGCTGAAAATAGTCACCAATCAACCCATCGGGCACCTTTTCGAGCTTGGAGTACATGCTCAGCGGGCCTTCTTGCAGCCCCACATAGTTGCCCAGGGATTTTGACATCTTTTGGCTACCGTCGGTACCCAGCAGCAGGGGCACCAGCATGCCAAACTGCGGCCTGAGCCCAAAGTGGCGCTGGAGGTCGCGACCTACGGCAATATTAAATTTCTGGTCGGTGCCGCCCAGCTCTACATCTGACTGCACGGCCACCGAGTCGTAGCCCTGCATGAGCGGGTAGAGAAACTCGTGGAGAAACACCGGGTCGCCCTTGCCATAGCGCTCGGAGAAGCCTTCTTTGGCCAGCATTTGCCCCACGGTCATGGTGCTGAGCAAGGTCAGAATTTTGCCCAGATCAAGGGACGACAGCCACTCGGAGTTGTAGCGCACCTCCAGCCGCCCAGGGCTGTCAAAATCGAGAATCGGGCGCACCTGCTCTAGGTAGGTCTCGGCGTTGGCCCTGACGTCGGCGGCGGTGAGCTGGCGGCGCACCTCAGATTTGCCGGTGGGATCACCAATGCGGGCGGTAAAGTCGCCAATGATCAGCACGGCGGTGTGACCGGCGTCTTGAAAGGCGCGCAGCTTGCGCACCGGAATGCTGTGGCCCAGGTGAATTTCACTGCCGGTGGGGTCAATGCCCAGCTTGACCCGCAGGGGGCGATCGCTCTGAGACAGTCGTTGGGTCAGATTTTGCTCGGGGTCACTGGAGTCGGGCTGGTGGGGAAATACCTCGCTGATACCTCTGTAAATGCCCTCAAAAATGCCCTCAAACTGGGTAGAAGGCGAGCTAGGGTTGGCCTGGGTCATGGTGAAAGTGGGTTCAAGGACGAGAGTGGCGAAGAGCGGTGACGGAAGAGAGCGCCAGAGGCAAAAATTCCGGCCCTATAAGGGAAACTATTTCCCAGAAGTCGCCTTATAAGCGTCTGCGAGGCTAGGATAAGCGGAGCCATGGTGCGCTGGGGAGCGAGTCCTGAAATAGTCTGGGTGATAACGACTGGGTTCACTTGTCTAGAGGGTCATTATAATGGCCTAACCATCACCTGCTGATAGGTATCTACTTCTGAAGTCGCGCGGTCAGCTCCACGGTCTCTCCATCGATATTTCGCCTCACTATTGTCTTTAAAATTCTCTATATAGCCAACGTGTCAACCACTATTCGCCGCAACAGTCGATCTCAGCCCCAGCCTCTGCGCCGGGCGCCCAACCTGCTGAAGTATGTGCAGGATGTCGGTCAGGTGTCGGCGGCGGCGCTGCTGGGCACCACCATGATTGTCAGCTCGGTGATGGCTGGCGGGCTGGTGGGGCTGGCCATCAGCTTTCGCAACCTGCCCGATGTGCGAGTGCTGCGCAACTACGTGCCCAGTGAAACCAGCTACATCTACGACATCAACGGCACCCTGCTCTATAGCCTTCACGACGAGGCCAACCGCGAGGTGGTCGACACTGACGAAATGTCGCCCCACCTGAAGCGGGCGGTGCTAGCGGTAGAAGACAGCTATTTCTATTCCCACAATGGCATCAACCCCAGCAGTGTGGGCCGGGCGCTGCTGGCCAACGCCGAGGCCGGGTCGACCGTAGAAGGCGGCTCGACTGTTACCATGCAGCTGGTAAAAAACCTGTTCTTAACCCCCGAGCGGGCCATTAGCCGCAAGGTGGCGGAGGCAGTATTGGCCCTGCGCCTAGAGCAAATCTTCAGCAAAGACGAAATTCTGGAGATGTATCTCAACCAGGTGTACTGGGGCCACAACAACTACGGGGTAGAAACGGCGGCCCAGAGCTACTTTAATAAATCGGCGACGGATCTAACCCTGCCCGAAGCGGCCATGATGGCCGGGCTGATTCAGGCCCCAGAAAGCTACAGCCCCTTCTATAATTACCAGCTCACCAAGCAGCGTCAGGCGGTGGTGCTCAACCGCATGCGTCAGCTGGGCTGGATTAGCGCCGAGGAGGAGGTGGCCGCTCGGGATGCGCCTTTGCTGATCGGCGAAGTCAAGTCGTTCCGCAGCAGTATTTCTCCCTACATCACTGAAGCGGCGGTGCAAGAGCTGAAGCAGCGCTTTGGCAACGAGGCGGTGGTGAAGGGCGGCATGCGGGTGCAGACCACCATAGATCTGGGCATGCAGCAAATGGCCGAAGCCACGGTGCAGCGCCATAGTGCCCGCATTCGCCACATTGCCGATCAGATGGCCCTGGTGTCGATTGACCCCCGCACTCACTTTGTCAAGGCCATGGTGGGCGGGGTCGATCACGAAACCAGCCAGTTTAACCGGGCGACTCAGGCCTACCGACAGCCGGGGTCGGCCTTTAAGCCATTTGTGTACTACACCGCCTTTGCTACGGGGCGCTACACCCCGGCTAGCTCCATTGCCGACACCCCGGTGAGCTATCCCGATGGCTATCGCACCTACAGCCCTAAAAACTACGGCGGCGACTTTATGGGCAATATCACCATTCGCACGGCCCTAGAGGTGTCGCGCAACGTGCCGGCGGTGAAGCTGGGCCAGGCGGTGGGAATTAACCAAATCATCGAGTTGTGCCGCACCCTGGGCATTAACAGCCCGATGCAGGCCGTCACCTCGCTGCCCCTGGGGGCGGTAGACCTGACCCCCATGGAAATGGCAGGGGCCTACGCTACCTTTGCCAGCAATGGCTGGCACTCTGAGCCGACCTTTATTGTGCAGGTGACCGACAGCAGCGGCAATGTGCTGCTCGACAACATTCCCAAACCCCAGCTGGTGTTAGACCCCTGGGCCGCAGCGACGCTGACCGACGTGCTGCAAGGGGTGATTGCGCGAGGGACGGGTAAAGGAGCTCAGATCGGGCGGCCGGCGGCGGGCAAAACCGGCACCACCGACTCCCAGCGGGATGTGTGGTTTGTGGGCTATGTGCCTCAGCTGGCGACAGCGGTGTGGATTGGCAATGACAATTACGCGCCCATGCGGTCTGGCTCTACGGGCGGTACCTACGCCGCGCCGGTGTGGAAGGACTTTATGCAGCAGGCTCTGGTGAACGAGCCGGTGGAAAACTTTAAGCGACCTTCGGAGTTTGTGCAGCCCTAGGGCGTGTCATCAATTACAACCAAGATCCTTGTGGAATAAACCCTGCCACGCCCGCCCCAAATCACAGGCTAGGGGCTGGCTTCGTCGATCTGGGCAAGAACGCGATCACGAAACTCGGGATCACTGTTGGCCAGCCCCAGCAGCTCCCAATAGGCTGACAGGGTGAGGTCGTTGGCCTGGATCAGTTCGAGGGCAGCGACCTGGATCTCTTGCTGCATCTGGCGCGACTCGGTGTCGGTCTCGGCCCGCTGCAGGCCCAGCTCGCGGGATTCAATCAGCTTGACCACGGCTATGTAGGCTTTGACAAAGCGACTGACGGTGTCTGAGGGAATGTCGTTGGCGTCGGGCTGAGTCGGGGCCGGGGGGGCAACCGCCTCTGCCGGGATTGCTGCCGGGATCCCCAGGGCAGGCGCGGGCATAAGGAGCAGCAGACCACCGACTAGAGTGAGCAGCAGCAGGCGGCTGAGATCACGGGTCAATCTTGGCAGCAGAGTACCAACGGCGATCGCCATCCACCCAAAGCCCATAACGGTATAGCCCATAACGCTTTCCCCCAGCCTACCCGAAACCAGATCGCCTATAGTGATAGTAGACATAGGCATAAATACATAATGATTAAGGACGCAGACCGCTATGGCAAGCGATGATACGTCTCCGATGCCCGGTCAAGGCAATCTCTCTGATCGCGAGCTACAGATCGTTGAGCTGGTGGCCTCAGGGATGACCAACCAGGAGATTTCTGAAAAGCTTGAAATTAGCAAGCGCACCGTCGACAACCACATTAGTAATATTTTGACCAAAACCGCCACGGGCAACCGAGTGGCCCTATTTCGGTGGGCGCTACAGTCGGGCAAGGTCTGCATTGACGAGATTAACTGCTGCGTGCTGCCCCAGATCAAGCCCCAGAACCAGGAGACCTAGGGACCAACCCTCAGGCTATGATAGGTATTCTGTTTTGCCTACCTAGAGCGCTAGCCCAGCTATGGAGCCGATTCAATCTCTGCCCGGAACCGAAGATATTTTGCCCAGGGCACAGCAGGTGGGCCAAGACCTGAAGGTGGCTGACATTCACACCTGGCAGCGGGTGGAGGCCACGGCGCGAGATATTTTTGGCCGAGCCGCCTACCGAGAGATTCGCACCCCCACCTTTGAGGCCACCTCACTGTTTGAACGCGGCATTGGCGAAGCCACCGACGTGGTGGGCAAGGAGATGTATAGCTTTAAAGACAGGGGCGATCGCGGCTGCACCCTGCGCCCCGAGGGCACCGCTGGGGTGGTGCGGGCCTACATTCAAAATAGCCTTTACGCTCTAGGCGGCGTGCAGCGGCTCTGGTACACCGGCCCCATGTTTCGCTATGAGCGGCCCCAAAAGGGCAGACAGCGGCAGTTTCACCAGGTGGGCGTCGAGGTGCTGGGCAGCGCCGACCCCCGCGCCGATGTCGAGGTGATCGCCCTGGCTACAGATATTCTCAAAGCCCTGGGGTTAAAAAACCTGACCTTTTATCTCAACTCGGTGGGCGACAGGGGCGATCGCACCCGCTATCGCGCCGCCCTAGTCGAGTACCTCACCCCCTACGCCGCGGATCTAGATGAGGATTCGCGCGATCGCCTCAGCCGCAACCCCCTGCGCATTCTCGACAGCAAAGACGAAAAAACCCAGGCCATCACCGAAAGCGCGCCCAGCATTTTGGACTACCTGGGGCCTGACTCTAAGCGCCACTTTGACCAGGTGCTGGCCCAGCTGAGCGCCCTGGGCATTGACTTTGAGCTAAACCCGCGCCTGGTGCGGGGGCTTGACTACTACACCCACACCGCCTTTGAAATTCAGTCGAGGGATCTGGGTGCCCAGGCCACGGTCTGCGGCGGCGGTCGCTACGACGGCCTAGTCGAAGAACTGGGCGGCCCGGCCACCCCGGCGGTAGGCTGGGCCATTGGCCTAGAGCGGCTCACCCTGCTGCTAGAAACCCTTCAGCAGTCGGTGGCCATCGCCCCAGATGTCTATGTGGTTTCTCGCGGAGAACTGGCCGAAGCCAACGCGCTACTCCTAGCTCAGAAACTGCGCCACCGGGGGATAGCGGTTGAGCTTGACCTCAGCGGGTCGGCCTTTGGCAAGCAGTTTAAGCGGGCCGATCGCAGTGGGGCTGCGGCCTGCCTGATTGTTGGCGACGATGAAGCCGCCCAGGGCACTGTGCAGCTCAAGTGGCTGGCCTCGGGCGAGCAAACCAGCCTCTCCCAAGCGGTTTTGCTCAGCGACCCCGACGGGTTTGCCCAGCAGATTCAGAGCGCTCGAGCTTAGATTTCAGCTTCATAGATTGCGGTCATACCGATTGCAGTAAGGCAGAACGCCGTAGGGCAGATTGCCTTACTGCACCAGAGCAACGCCCCGCCCCATATCAACCGATGGGGCGGGGCGCTTTTCTATCTCTTGGGCATTCACACCACTGTAAAAATTTCGTTACAATCATTCATAATTGATTAATCTCTACTCAACATTAATTCACCGCTGGTTGTATGCCTGACACCATCACTAAATTGGCCTACCAGGCCTTTCAGCAGGGCAAGAGCTACTTTGGGCTGGCCCACAAAACCGTTAGCACCCAGGTTATGCAGGCGGTCAATCCGCCGCGCCACGTTCAGACCACCCCGATGGATCTGAAGATGCTGCAAATGCTCCAGCAGCGCATGAATGCCCTGTTGGAGCTGGATTGGCAAGATGCCGAGGCCGGAGTTTATCCCAAAGAACTGCTGTTCGACAACCCCTGGGACGACTTTTTCAAGTTCTATCCTCTGGTCTGTCTAGACTTACCCAACATTTGGGATCGCCTGAACAGGCGAGACTATCAGACCTTTACCGACGACATCGACACCACAGGCTACCCGCAGTATTACCTGCAAAACTTTCACCACCAGACCAACGGCTACCTGAGCGATCTGTCGGCCAACCTGTACGACCTCCAGGTAGAGATTCTCTTTAACGGCACCGCCGACCCGATGCGTCGCCGGGTGTTGGCTCCCCTAAAGCAGGGCTTGGCGGCGGCTGGTGGGCGGGCGGGCGCTAAGATTTTGGACGTTGCCTGTGGCACCGGGCGCACCCTCACCATGCTGCGCGAGGCTTTGCCCAAAACTTCCCTCTATGGGGTTGACCTATCGCCCACCT
The DNA here is from genome assembly GCA_038255045.1 of Phormidesmidales cyanobacterium. Classification (GTDB taxonomy): domain Bacteria; phylum Cyanobacteriota; class Cyanobacteriia; order Phormidesmidales; family Phormidesmidaceae; genus Nodosilinea. The sequence continues at coordinate 1,197 of JBBSLR010000115.1, read as the reverse complement.
ACCTGCGCAAGGCCAACGAAAATCTCACCGCCAAGCCCGGTGCGCTGCCGCAGCTAATTCAGGCTAACGGCGAGAGCTTGCCCTTTGTAGACGGCTATTTTGATGGCGTAGTCAGCGTCTTCTTGTTCCATGAGCTGCCGCCCGAGGCTCGGCAAAACGTGATCAACGAGATCTATCGGGTGGTGAAGCCCGGCGGTACTGTGGTGCTGTGCGACTCTATCCAGCGGCTTGACTCGCCGGAGTTTGAGGCGGCGATGGAAAACTTTCCGCAGATGTTCCACGAGCCTTACTACCGCCACTACACCACCGATGACCTCAACCTGCGCCTGAGCAACGCGGGTTTTGAGCAGGTGAGCAACCAGGTCCACTTTATGAGCAAATACTGGGTGTGCCGGAGGCCAGCAGCTTAGGTTGTAGAGCTTAGGGTACAGAGTCTATGTCGCCCATTGCCCCTGAACAATCGGGGGCGTTTTAACCCGAATTATTCACGAGAACAGAAGCCCAAGGCTGTCATTCCCGAGCAGTGCCTGCCCCCGCGAAGGCGTGGGGCGGGAATCCAGTCGGGAGTAGGTTGCTTCGCGTAGATCCCGTTTCCACGGGAATGCCGGGCATTGCCTGAGCGTTATGAATAATGCAGGTTAATGGGGAATGCGCCAGCGATAGAGTACAGAGTCTTCTTCAGACGGCTCTAGGTGTGGTGGGGTGTCAGGCACCCAGCCGCCCATGGCAAACATGGGGCTGACGAGGCGACTGCCGGGGCGCAGCTGAGTCTGAAGGCGCGATCGCAGCCGCAGATTGAGGTGGGGCAGCAGGTAGACAAAAACTACCGTTGCGGCGCACACATCGGCTGGGGTCAACTCGGCTAACTTTACCAGAGCCACCCCGGCATCTGCTGGGGTGGGCGCAAAGCCGATGTCGGGCCGGGGCAAGGCTGTCATTAGACAGGGTTGAGGGTGGCCCAGTGGGCCTGAATAGCTTGGATGGTGAACAGCGCCTTGAAGGGCAGGCTGTGGCTGTGGTAAAGCTCGGCACCGCCCTGTTCTCGATCAACCAGGGCCAGAATTTGGTTGACGCTGTAGCCGGCCTGCCGGAGACGATCAACCGCATTGAGGGCCGACTGACCGGTGGTGACCACATCTTCGAGCACGGTGACGACGCTGCCCGGCGGCAGGGCCAGCCCCTCAATATAGGCGCGGG
>JBBSLR010000114.1:0-7995 GCA_038255045.1 Phormidesmidales cyanobacterium | reverse complement strand
TGATCTCAAACTCAGTAGACGTGCGCACTACCAAATCGTAGTCACCCCCTTGATCAGAAAAAGAGCGGGCGACCACGGTGTAGGTGCCGTCTTCGGGCAGGGTAACGATGAGTTTGGAGTTGAGGCTGCCGCCAAAGTCATCGTTAAAGGCAATTTCGGTTTCGTCAGGGCCAAGGAGCCGCAGCACCGGGTCAAAATCGGTGCTGTCTAGGGTAACGGTCAGCGTCTGCCCAGTGGTGCCCTCAAAGGTGTAGAGAGACTGTGCTGGGTAGATCGTGCCCGCTTCTTGCAGCAGCGTATCGGCTCGGGCTGACAGGGCGGCAGGCCCCGTCAGCAGCCCTGTCAAGGCGGCGGGCAATGCTATTGCCATAGAAAGCAGCGGCCCCGCAGAAAATAGCCGTAAAAAACCCATGCAACCTCCCTAGGGACACAATTAAAACACGCAAATCTTGCCATGCAGCCTAGCACAGCCTTGGATAACGCTGGGCAGTGCCCACCGCAAGCTATGGTAATACTGAAGCTGCGTTATCAAGATATATGCTCCGCCTGCATCTGCTCCTAATTGGGTTGGGCCTATGGGCTACCGTGGGTGGTAAGGCTCTGGCCCTGCCGCCGCTGGATGACATTCCTGAGGAGATTTTGCGTACTGAGGTGATTACCCAGGCGCGATCGCCCCTCAATGGGGAACCTCTCTCCGCCGCTGACTATGCCGTTCTCCAAGATCGCCTGCGCGATCCCAATATTGAGGCGGTGGTCAGCTCTGACCTAGCACAGCTTGTGCAGCTCTTGCGGCTCCGGCGGGTCTTTCGGCCGATTCTTCCCTTCCTGCGATAGGGAAGCGAGACCACCAGAATCGGCAAAAATTTCCCTGTGGAAATCGCTAAGTTTTGTTACCCTATACCAAGTTCAGCTCGGGATCTGTAGTTTTCTCCCAGTCAAAACTTCACTTCTGAACCTGGTTTATGCCGCAGACAGCAATTTTACACAGCTCTTTAACATTCTTTGTGGACGTTTGATAATATGCCTGCAACCGTTGACGCTGAGCAGATTGACCGGATTGTCTGGAACCAACACCATGACCCCTTCGAAGTTTTGGGGCCGCACATGGTGCAGCAAGATGGCAAAACTCTGTGGGCTGTAAGGGCTTACCTACCCCAGGCCGACCGAGCCTGGGTAGTGCTGGCCGAGGAGCACAAAGAAGTGGAGATGGAGTCGAACCACAATCCCCATTTTTTTGAGTGCGTGCTAGAAGGTCAAGACCTGGCCAACTATCAGCTCAAGTACGTCATCGGCGATCGCGTCCACGTCATCTACGACCCCTATGCCTTTAAAACCCGCGCCATTAGCGACTTTGACATTCACCTGTTTGGCGAAGGCAACCACCACCGCATCTACGAAAAGCTAGGTGCCCACTACACCGACGTTGAAGGGGTGGCCGGTGTCTACTTTGCGGTGTGGGCACCCAACGCCCGCAACGCCTCGGTACTGGGCGACTTTAACCTTTGGGATGGCCGCAAACACCAGATGCGCCGCCTCTCCAACGGCATTTGGGATTTGTTCATTCCCGGTCTGGAGGTGGGTACCCACTATAAGTACGAGATCAAAAACTACGACGGCCATATCTACGAGAAGTCCGATCCCTACGGCTTCCAGCAGGAAATCCGGCCTAAAACGGCTTCGATCGTCACCGATCTCGACAGCTACCCCTGGCAAGATGACGATTGGATGGAGCGGCGGCGGCAGACCGAGCCGCTGACCAAGCCTGTCTCTATCTATGAGCTACACGTGGGCTCCTGGCTGCATGAGTCGTCGGCTACCCCAGCTCTGCGCCCCGACGGTAGTAAAGAGCCAGTGGTGACGGTGGCCGAACTCAAACCCGGCGCTCGATTCTTGACCTACCGGGAGCTGGCAGAGCGGCTGATTCCCTACATCAAAGAGCTGGGCTTTACCCACATCGAGCTGCTGCCCGTGGCCGAGCACCCCTTCGACGGCTCCTGGGGCTACCAGGTCACCGGCTACTACGCCGTCACCTCCCGCTACGGCACCCCCGAAGACTTTATGTACTTCGTTGACCAATGCCATGCCAACGACATTGGGGTAATTGTTGACTGGGTGCCGGGCCACTTCCCTAAGGATGGCCACGGGCTGGCCTTCTTTGATGGCACCCACCTGTATGAGCACGCCGACCCCCGCAAGGGCGAACACAAGGAGTGGGGCACTTTGGTGTTTAACTATGGTCGAAATGAAGTGCGCAACTTCTTAGTGGCCAACGCCATCTTCTGGTTTGAGAAGTACCACATCGATGGAATTCGCGTTGATGCCGTGGCCTCGATGCTCTATCTCAACTACTTCCGCAAAGACGGCGAGTGGGTCGCCAACGACTACGGCGGCTGTGAGCACATTGAGGCGGCAGACTTTTTGCGGCAGGTAAACCACGTGCTGTTTACCTATTTTCCTGGGGTGCTTTCTATTGCTGAAGAATCTACCGCCTGGCCAATGGTTTCTTGGCCCACCTACGTCGGTGGCCTAGGCTTCAACCTGAAGTGGAACATGGGCTGGATGCACGACATGCTCGACTACTTCAATATGGATCCATGGTTCCGGCAGTTCCACCAAAACAACGTCACCTTCAGCATTTGGTACGCCTTTACCGAAAACTTTATGCTAGCCCTCTCCCACGACGAGGTGGTGCACGGCAAGAGCAATATGATGGGCAAAATGCCCGGCGACGAGTGGCAGAAGTTTGCCAACCTGCGCTGCCTCTACACCTACATGTTCATGCATCCGGGTAAGAAAACCCTGTTTATGAGCATGGAGTTTGGCCAGTGGAGCGAGTGGAATGTCTGGGGCGATCTGGAGTGGCACCTGCTGCAATACCAGCCCCATGCCAGCCTGAAACACTTCATAGGCAAGCTCAACGAGTTTTATCGCAGCGAACCGGCCCTGTTTACCCAAGATTTTGACCAAGCCGGCTTCGAGTGGATCGATTGCAGCGACAACCGCCACAGCGTGGTGTCGTTTATTCGCCGCGACAAAGACACCAATGATTTTGTGGTGGTGGTGTGTAACTTTACGCCCCAGCCCCACAGCCACTATCGGGTGGGTGTGCCCGAGCAGGGCTACTACAGGGAGCTGTTTAACAGCGACGCCCGCGACTTTGGCGGCAGCAACATGGGTAACCTGGGCGGCAAATGGTCTGAGGACTGGTCTTTCCACAACCGCCCCTTTTCGCTAGATGTTACTCTGCCACCCCTGGGGGTGATTGTGCTGAAGCTGACCTCAGAAGAATCCCAGAAAGCTCTATCGGGGCAGTAATCTGAGTAAACTGGTCTGCCACCGTCTGAGCGAAGTCCCTACGGCCATTCGCCACCTCGAACAGCAGCAGGTGATGGGGAAAGCGGTTATTGGTGTTGCATAGGTGGCGTAGTCTATTTTGCTGGGGTCAACCCCTGTCTTCTGCGTCCATAATGGAGACGGGCGACGGTAGAGTCCGTAACAATAAAGATGGGTTTGGGTGATTAGGGGAAATGGCGATGGTTCAGGCACTCAATCAACCCGTTCGAGACCAACGCATTCTCCAGGCTGAACGCACTTGGGAGCAGTTTCAGCTGATTCGCCAGGGTTTTGACAAAGCCCCTGGGGTAAAACTGTTTTACTACAAAAATACGGTTGAGATTCTCATGCCCGGACGAGAGCACGAGCTATTTAGCGCCGTCATCGCTTTGTTGCTGGGCATCTTTTTTATTGAGCGCGAGATCGAGTTTGAACCCACCGGCTCCATGGATCAAGAAAAGGCTGGAGAAGCCTTTGTGCAGGCCGATCAGTCCTACTGTTTCGGCAGCTCTAAGTCGATTCATGACCTGTCAATTGAGGTCATTTTTACCAGTGGCGGCATCGACAAACTGGTTCACTATAGAACGCTAGGCGTGCCTGAAGTGTGGTTTTGGGAAGACGGCGTTTTCAGTCTCTATTGCTTGCGAGACGAGAGCTACCAATCGATTGATCGCAGCGAGTTGCCTGGGCTAGCCGATCTAGATCTCAATCTGTTGACCCAATGTGTGCTGATGGCTCAAACCTCTCGACTGGCGGCGGCAAAGGCGTTTCGGGCCGGTCTTGGGGGCCAGCGTTAATACTTTTGCCGGGGGATGGTGGCGGCAGCTAAAGCCAGCTAATCCTTTTGGTATATTTCTGATATCCTAAAATAGACCGATCAGTCTTTTTTATGTCAAAGGCTCAGGCTACCAGGGTGCATATCATCGAGCAGGCGGCGGCCCTGTTTAACCAGCAGGGCTATGCTGGGGCGTCGATGTCTGATCTAATGCGGGCTACGGGCTTGCAGAAGGGGGGCATCTACAACCACTTTCGCAGCAAGGATGAGCTGGCTTTGGAGGCGTTTGACTTTGCAGTGCATTGCATACAGCAGCGGTTTCGGGGGGCTTTGACTGGCAAGCGCCATGCGGTAGACAGGCTGATGGCTATTCTCAGCGTCTATGGTGACTTCTTAGACAATCCGCCTGTGCAAGGGGGCTGCCCGATTCTCAATACGGCGGTGGAGAGTGACGATGCCCACCCTGCTTTGCGGGTGAAAACGCAGCAGGCCATGGATGACTGGCGATCGCTGATCGAGCGCATCGTCGTCAAAGGTGTAGCCCGTGGTGAACTGCAGGCCACTGCCGATGTCCAGACCGTCACCACGATTTTGATTGCCACCATTGAGGGCGGCATTATGCTCAGCAAGCTCTACGACGACCCATCGTACCTAAACCGAGCCCTTGATCACCTCAAAACCTATGTACAACAGCAGCTAGCGATGCTCGGCTAATTTTTTTGCTCGCAAAAAGACCGATCGGTCTTTTCTATGTACCCCTACCGAACTCTTTTATGCTGAAACTTTACTATGCCCGTCCCTCTGTATATGCCCGCCTGGTGTGGTTAGCCCTGCTAGAAAAGCAGCTGCTCTTTGAGCTAATTCCGGTGGATCTCGGCGGTAAGCAGCTGGAGCCTGAGTTTTTGGCGGTGAATCCCTTTGGGCATGTGCCGGTGTTGGTAGACGGTGATTTTCGCGTGATTGAGTCGCTGGCGATTTTAGATTATCTGGAGGCTCGGTATCCTGCTATTTCGCTGCTGCCGGCGGAAGCTGTAGCACTGGCCAAGGTGCGCATGGTGCAGATGGTGGCGTTTAATGAACTGCTGCCTGCGGTCTTCAAGTTGTTGATGCACGACCCAGCCTCAGACCAGGTATCGGCTGAGGTAGAGTATGCTCAGCTACGGGCGAGAACCAGCCTCGCTTTCTTTGAGACCTTGCTGGCCGATGCTGACTATTTTGCGGGCGAGCAGCTCACCCTGGCGGAGATTGTGGCAGGAACCATAGTGCATAAAATGCCCGATCTGGGCGTGCCGCTGACCAGTTACCCCCAACTGAGTCGCTGGTCTGAGCGGTTGCTGGTGCGCCCTAGCTGGCAGCAGATCGGACTCAGTGCCGAAGAATGGGGCAACTTTAGGCGGCGGATGCGGGTAATGCCTAAAATTTGGCAGCGCCGTCGGCAGCAGCGCATGGCCGCGCTGGCTAAGCAATGATTTTGCCTATGTTTGTCAAGTGTGCCGATGCCCAAACAGTAATCCTTGGGGAGAACGACTATGCCATTAGCCGCGATCAATTTCTCAGAGAAGCTGGCAATGTTTACTGAATTATGGTCTCCTCGCGTGGTGGCGGAGATGAACGATTACCAGTTCAAGCTGGTGAAAGTTAAGGGAGAGTTTGTCTGGCATGCCCATAGTGAGACAGATGAGGTGTTTTTGGTCATTGAGGGCACGATGCACATTGCCTTTCGGGATGGTGAGGTGCAACTGTCAGCGGGCGAGATGTGTGTGGTGCCCAAGGGCGTTGAGCATAAACCCTTTGCCGATCAAGAATGTCACATGCTCTTAATTGAGCCTCGCGGAGTAGTCAATACGGGCGAGGTTGGGGGCGATCTCCAGGCAGAAAATAATGTGTGGGTATAGCCGTGCTGCGGCATTTTTACGATCAACTCCTGCCTTAATTGGTTGCCTACAAAGCTCTCTCTGCGCTGCGCCATGTCTTCAAAACCCTACGCTTGGCTAGATAAATCTCTGGCGGCGCTGCACCGCGCCCATCGCTATCGCTCGGTGCAGACTATCGACGGCATGGCGGGGCCAACGATTCAGCGCCAGGGGCAGACTCTGGTGAACTTTGCCAGCAATGACTACCTGGGGCTGGCCAGTGACCCTAGGCTGGCGGTGGCGGCGATCGCCGCCATCACCACCTACGGCACAGGCAGCACCGGCTCGCGGCTGCTGAGTGGGCATCGCAAGCTGCATGAGGAGCTGGAACGGGCGATCGCAGCGCTCAAGGGCACCGATGATGCGATCGTGTTTAGCTCGGGATATTTGGCAAATCTGGGGGCGATCGCAGCCCTAGTCGGCACCCCAGATTTGATCCTGGGCGACGAGTACAACCACTCCAGCCTGAGGGCAGGAGGCAAAATCAGCGGTGCCACGACCTTAGACTACCGCCACTGCGATGTCGGCCACCTAGAGGAGCTGCTAAAAGCCCATCGCGCCAACCATCGCCGCTGCCTGATTACCACCGACAGCGTGTTTAGCATGGATGGCGACCTCTGCCCCCTGGCCGAAATCCTCAACTTGGCCGACGCCTACAATGCCATGGTGCTGGTGGATGAGGCCCACGGCACGGGAGTATTCGGTGATCGCGGCTCTGGCGTTGTAGAGCATGCGGGCTGTGCAGGGCGGCCCCTGGTGACCGTAGGCACCCTGAGCAAGGCACTAGGCAGCCTAGGCGGCTATATAACCGGGTCAACGGTGCTGATCGATTTTTTGCGCAACCGCGCACCGGGGTGGATTTACACCACAGCCCTATCCCCCGCCGACACGGCGGCGGCCCTGGCAGCGGTGCAAATTGTGCAGCAAGAGCCAGAGCGCCGTGAAGCGCTCTGGCTCAACGTAGACTGTGCGATTCACCAGATTGATCAGATTTTGGCGAAGCCAACCACCGCAACCACCAGGCTCCAAAGACTGCCCTCAGCCTCCCCCATCATTTGCTTACAAGGTGCCTCAGCCGCCGCAATAGTTGAGGCCAGCCAGCATTTACTGCGGGCTGGCCTCTGGGTTGCAGCGGTGAGACCCCCTACGGTGCCCACCAGCCGCCTCCGCATCACCCTAATGGCTACTCACCAGCAAGAGCAGCTAGAACGACTAGGAGCCAGCCTTCTGACCCTGGCAGGTCAGGCATAGTTGGGGGTCAGCGTTGCGGTGGAAAGAGATGTCCTAGCGGCCTGCTGAGCCGTAGGAGTCCAGAAAGATGGCACCAGGCTACCGTCTAGCTCCTGCACCAGCTTGTGCAACGGCAAGGGCATGGTTGCTAATCCTGGCTTGGTGTCTCGGTCTAAGGCATGAATGATCCAGGGCATTAGCCCAAGCGCTTCGTCAGGCAGCAGCGTCAAATAAAATTGACAGGCCTGATTGTGGCGACGAATCCCCCGACCTCGACTAACGCCCGCCAAAAGCTCTGCCCCGATGTTTACCCCAATCCGCAGCACCAGCAGACGATTGGGCACCAGCACGTCTGGTGCAGAGTAGGCATAGATGCAAAGATAATTCAACCTTTGCTGAGCATCTACCCAAGAAACCTTGGGCGGCGTGCTGGCGTAGGATTTCTCCTTATTGATAGTGACCACGGTATCTTGGGTGTCGGCAAACTGGGCGTAAAACTCGCTGCGCAGTTTGGAAACTTGCTGAGTTACCTCTGGGGTCATCGCTTGCCTCCAATATGAACACCTGTCTGATTGGCGCTTTGGCCCCTAACGCTTTGAACTCCAGCGGCGCTGCTTGTGGCGGGCCAGGGTCTTACGCTTCTTCTTTTCGATGGGGGTTTCAAAGTGGCGATTTTTCCGCATGTCCGAAAATATACCTGCACGGGAAACCTTACGCTTGAAGCGTCGCAGGGCTGATTCAATA
>JBBSLR010000113.1:0-8066 GCA_038255045.1 Phormidesmidales cyanobacterium | reverse complement strand
GGCAAGGTCTGTTCGCGGCTGTTTTTGCTGGCGATCGCCATTCGCCTGCTCAACGAGGTCTGGTCAAACACCAAGGTATTCTCGCTCTACTTTGGCCCCGAGGGCAGCGCTGGCTACTGGATTGCGGCGGCGGTGGTAACTGCCTTTACGGTCTACTACACGCTGCTGGGGGGCCTGCGCAGCAGCCTGCTGACCGACGGGGCGCAGATGGTGCTGGCCGCCGTGCTGCTGGTGGTAATTTTGGCCACCGTTGGCCCTGGGCTGGCCCGCGAGGGGCTGCCGGTGGTGGATGCCGACACTCGCAGTGGGGCACTCACCTTTTGCGCCCTGGCCTTTGTGCAGATCTTTAGCTACCCCTTCCACGACCCAGTGATGACCGATCGCGCCTTTATCACCGGGCCGCGCACCATGTTCAAGGCATTCATCTGGGCGGGCATTCTTAGCGGCGGCTTTATCTTTTTGTTTAGCAGCGTGGGCCTGTACGCCCGCGCCGTAGGGGCCGAGGGGTCGCCCAGCCTGTCGGTACCGGCGCTGTTTGGCCTGCCCATGCTGCTGGTGTTTAACGCAATTATGCTGACCAGCGCTGGGTCAACCCTAGACTCGACGTTTTCCAGCACCGCCAAGGTGGGTGCCCGCGACTGGTTTCATCGCAAGGGTGCCCCTACCGAGGGGCAGGCCCGCCTGGGCCGCTGGTGGATTATTGCGATCGCCCTGTTGGGCAACGTGCCGCTGCTGAGTATTTACATGGGCGATCGGGTTGGCCCCGCGATCATTCTGGCCACCACCATCAGCGGCACCATGGTGATGGGCTTGGCCCCGATCTTTTTGCTGGCGTTTTTGCCCAGGGCCGGGGCGCTCAGCTTTCACCTCGCCTTTTGGCCGGGGCTGGTCTTTGGCCTACTGCGGGTGGCCGAAAACGTCATCGGTGCCCCAATCTTCCCCGCCTGGGTGAGCCTGGGCAGCGGCAAATACGCCGTGGATCTAGGGGTAAATATCTATGGCCTGCTGCTGTGTACAGCGGGCTACCTGCTCGGGGCCTGGCTCGGCAGCGTCAGGACTAAAACATCCAAAGCGCTGCCCGAAGCGTAGATCTACCACAACCTTCTCCAGTTAACGGCGGCGGCTAGGAACTCCCTGGTCGCCGCTTTTGTTTGGTTTCCAGGGTTTTGCCAACCCCAGCCAGGTCTGACAGTATAAGTACAGCGATGGCCATCGCGCTTAGGACATCGGCCCCTGCCAGGGGCAAAAACTGGGACAGCGCCATGGCGTATAGCCATCGCTCCAGGGGTCATGTCCTAACCGTTCTGGCAATGGCTATACAGTTGTCCTCTGATAATCTCGCCCTACCATGCTTGACCAATCGCTTCAGTTTCTCACCCCCGAAGAGTCGGCGGCGGTCGATCAGGCGCTGCTGTCCTCCTCTGAGAAGTTTCTCGCCCGGCTGACCATCTCCACCACCAAGCTGCTGAAGGTAATTTCCACCGACATCGACACCTCGATTGAGGCTCTGACGGCAGAGCAGATTACCCAGTGGTTTGAGCAAGACGCCAAGCTCAAACGCGAGCAGGGGGTGAATGCGTCGGTGCTGAAGTGGCAGGGGGATGAGCTGGAATAAATGAGTGATGTGGGTAAGTCTAAGACTTACCCACATCACTCACTCACCCCATTCGCCCGATCGCCGCTGACTTTCTGTAAACTAGGAAAGACCATCGCAACACCACAGATTAAGGAAGCAGCACATCATGGGGTTATTTGATCGCGTTAGCCGAGTGGTTCGCTCTAACCTAAATGCGGCGGTGAGTTCGGCAGAAAATCCAGAGAAAATCTTGGATCAGGCCATTATCGACATGCAGGAAGACCTGGTGCAGATGCGCCAGGCGGTGGCGGGGGCGATCGCCAGCCAGAAGCGGGTGCAGCAGCAGTATGAGCGGGCCAGCAATGAAGCCAACACTTGGCAACAGCGCGCCCAGCTAGCCCTGCAAAAGGGCGACGAAGAGCTGGCCAAACAGGCCCTGCTGCGCAAGAAAACCCAGGCGGAAACTGCGATCGCCCTCAAGACCCAGCTCGACGGCCAGAGCACAACCGTAGAGCAGCTCAAGCGCAATTTGATTGGCCTAGAGAGCAAGCTGTCTGAGGCCAAGACCAAAAAAGACATGCTCAAGGCGCGGGCCAGTGCCGCTAAGGCCAACGAGCAGCTGCAAAGCACCACCAGCAGCCTCAACACCGGCAGCGCCATGGCCGCCTTCGAGCGCATGGAAGAAAAAGTGCTGCAAATGGAAGCCACCTCCCAGGCGGCGGCCGAGCTGGCCGGAGCCGATCTAGAGAGCCAGTTTGCCAGCTTAGAAGCCGGGGGCGATGTCGATTTTGAGCTGGAAGCGATGAAGGCGCAAATGCTGGGCGGCAGTGCTAACCAGGGCCAGCTGCCCGCCGCTGAGAGCGCCACTCCCGCTGCCGAGTCGGCGGAGGTAGACGCCGAGCTAGAGGAACTCAGGTCGCAGATCGACCAGCTCGACTAGGGTTGCTGTCTGGCTCTAAAAGCTTGCTGCATTGGGATAGGGCGCTGGCTAGCTAGGGCAGGCCGCGTCCTGGGTCTTGCTGGCATCGAGCACCGGCAGCAGCACGATCAGCCGACAGCCGCTATCGGCACTTTCCTGTACCCTAATCTCACCGCCGTGGCGCAGGGCCAGGTGCTGGCTGAGCAGCAGCCCCGGCATTGCTTGGGGGGTAGGCCCAGGCTTCTGCTCTGACGACGTTAATCTGGGCAAACGTTCTGCCATCGAAACGGGCGGGTGGAATAGGTCGATCACCTGGGCCGGTAGCCCTTCCCCCAGCCAGGGGTTGGCTAACCAAAGCATCAGCGAGAAGGCCTGGCCGCGACGGCAGGCGTGAATACAGAGATTGCTGTGGTCTCCAGCCACCTGCATAATGCTAAAGGTGAGGTGGTAGAGAATCTGTTTTACCGTGCGCTGGTCTAAAATCCAGTGGTTTTCGTCAGGCTCTAGGGTGAAGGTGACGGTCTGGGCCGATTTCTCGGCTAGGGGGGTGAGGGTGGTAATCACCTGCTGGCCCAAGGCCCCAATATCAACGGAGGTGGGTACTAGGTCTGGGTACCCGGTCTGGGTTAGCCCCAGGTCAGTAATCTCATCGACCAGAGCCATTAGGGTTTTGCTGCTCTGGCAAACAATGTCGGTGTATTCTCGCTGCTTTTGGGTCAGCGGGCCATAGATTTCTCGGCTTAGCATAGACGCCATGCCCAGCACCGTGGTCAGGGGGCTGCGCAGATCTTGGGTGAGTTGGCTCACCAGGTTGAGGCGCACGGCATTCATCAGGCCGTCTGGGGAGGCCGCTGCCGCTGCGGTCGAACCCGGTCTAGCCTCGGCGGCAATCGCCCACTGGCGCTCGTATTCGCTCATGCCCCAGCGGGCGGCCATGGCTAAAAAGGCCAGTTCTTGCTCGGTAAAGCCGCGCGGCTGACGATCCATCACCGCTAGGGTGCCAATGCAGATGCCCTGGGAAGTGGTCAGCGGTACGCCGCAGTAGGCGCGAATGCCGTAGGTCTCAACCCACTCGCTCTGGGCCGTAGTCGGGTGATCGGCGGCGTCGGCTAAGGTCAGCGGCTGCTCGCTATCTAGAATATAGAGACTCAACCCCCGATCTAAGGGCAGCTGTCGCTGCTGCGATAGGGGATTGCCTAGCCCCAGGCTGGATAGACCATAGGCCGCTCGAATGTATTCGGTGTGGCCCTCAGCAAGGGTGACAACCGCTACGGGCATGTGTAAAAATTGGGCTGCCAGCTGAGCCGCTTCTTCCCAGGCGGGGACGCTGCCGGGTTCACTTAACCCCAGGGCCGCGACGATCTGGCTATGCCGCTGTTGGCGATCTGCCCAGGGTAGCCCTTGCAGCGGACAGCAGGGGCTACCCTGCTCCTGTTCTTGAGGAAGCGGCTGCACCAGCGGAGCGGCTGTACCAACAACGCTCGCCGACTCACCCTCAGACAGCACCGAAAACACGGAAACGCTCATGGCCAACGCTAAACCTTGCCGAAACACCGCCTTAGGATGCCCGAAAGAAGTAGCCTAAGTAACGGTGGCCGGGGCATAAAGGTATATTTGTTTACCAGATTTGAGGATTTGGCGTTGCATGTTTTGATCGGGCGATCGCCGCCACTTGAGTAGTGCCGCCGCGCTAAATCTCTTGCACCGGCTCAGCTAGGGTCTGCTCCACCAGGGCGATCGCCGCTTTAGCCGCCGCGCGATCCAGCAAGTCCCAGATATGTTGCAGCAGTGGTGCCGTCCCCATGCCGGCCACCGCTGAGATGGCGTACACTGGCCCCGGCACCAGGTCTGCAAACTGCTGGGTGAGTTCGGTTACGGCCTCGGGGGTGAGGGCGTCGATTTTGTTGAGGGCCAGCACCTGGGGGCGATCGATCAGGTCGTGCCCGTAGGCCGCCAGCTCGGCTTGAATAGTGTGGAAATTTTCGGCCGGGTGCTCGGCGGTGGCGTCGACCAGGTGCAGCAGCAACCGAGTGCGCTCAATGTGGCGCAAAAACTCGTGGCCTAGCCCCAGCCCCTGGTGTGCTCCCTCGATCAGCCCCGGTATGTCGGCAAACACGGTGCCGTCGCCACTGGGGCGGCGCACCACCCCCAGGTTGGGAATCAGGGTGGTAAACGGGTAGTCGGCAATTTTGGGTCGGGCCGCCGATAGGGCCGCAATCAGGGTTGACTTACCGGCGTTGGGCAGGCCGACGATACCCACTTCGGCCAGCAGCTTCAGCTCTAGGCGCAGGCGGCGCTCTTCGCCGGGCAGCCCCGGTAGAGCATGCTCTGGGGCACGGTTGCGGTTGCTGAGAAAGTGGCGGTTGCCCAGACCGCCTTTGCCGCCCTGGGCAACGCAGTGCACCTGCCCCTCGGTGACCAAATCGCCCAGCAGCTCGTCGGTGTGGGCATCGTAAATCGCCGTACCGCAAGGCACCTCTAGGTACAGATCAGGCCCGGTTGCCCCGGTCATGTTTTTGCGGCCGCCCCGCTGGCCGTTTTCGGCCTTAAAGCGGTGGGCGTAGCGGAAGTCGAGCAGGGTTTGTAGCTGCCCAACGGCCCTCACGTACACAGACCCACCTGGGCCACCGTTGCCCCCCGCTGGCCCCCCAGCGGGCACGTACTTTTCGCGCCGAAAGGCCACAATGCCGTCGCCACCGTCGCCGGCAATTACCTCAACCTCAGCCTGGTCAATAAATTGCATTAGTTGCCGTTGACTCGCGAAGACCCCTGGGACTGCTGCAGCTGCACCATAGCCGCGCGGATTTGCTCAGCCAGGGCGGGGTCTTGGGGGTGAGCGGCGGTGATGCTGTTAAACTTACGCACCGTTAGCCCGTTGGCCTGCACAATGCTGCTGGCCTGGTTGCAGTAGTCAACCACAACGGTGCGAACACCGGTGCGCAGGCTGCGGGGCAGCTGGTTGAGGTTAGCGGTGCCAGTACAGCTCATGTCAATGCTGCCGAGGTCTTGCCCGGTGCCGGTCAGCAGGGTGTTGATCTGGGCTAGGGCTTCGTTGCGGGGGCTATCCATTTCTAGTACCGAGGCGGCGTAGCCCGCGACTTCGTCGGGCGATACACCGCTGTCTTGGGCGTAGGCTGCGGCCCCGAGGGTAATGCCGCCCGCCACGGGCAGCTGCACCCCAGCGCCACTGGCTAGCACGGCGAGGCTAGCGGCCGCGGCCGCCAGGGCGCGGTGAGACATGGGCAAAAAATTAATCAATCGATGGATCATATTATGTGTTTCTCCTGTGCTGGCTGTGGCCAGAGTGACCCGGTGCTCCAACCTATAAATGCGCTCTTTTAAAGAGTAAGGGCATTGACCCCGGCGCGATCGCGGTATTTGACCACCGCATTGGGCTCCCAACCCTGACGGGGCGCTGGCCTCACGAGTTCCAGACCTGGCGCTAAACCCCCGTGGGCCTAAAGATTTGACACAGTTCTATTACTTTTGTGTGTAGGGTAGCGCGTTCATCTCGGCCTTGTTTTAATTCAGACTCTAATTCTAGTAGCAAAGGCAGGCTTCGTTGCAATTGGCTTAGCCCCAGCGATCGCACATCTTGTTTTAAAAAATATATGCGCTTGGGGTTGGCCACCTCGGCGGCGGCGGCGATCTCGGCATCGTTTTGCACCCCCGCCTGGATCAGCGCCCTGAGCCACAGCCACAGCCGAAACTGACTCACCAGGGTGGCGACGATGCGCAGGGCGGGTTCGTTGCGATCGAGCAGATCGCTGACCAGCCCCAGAGCCGTGGGGGTATCGCCCTGCTTCAGCGCCTGGGCCAGCTGCAGGCTGGTCTGGGTGGACACCGTCACCAGCGCCGCCGCCACCGCTGGCGGAATCGGCTGGGGGTTAGCGCCCCAGTAGAGAGCCAGCTTTTCTAGCTCTAGGTGAAGCTGGCGGGTGTCGTTGCCCACCGCCTCCGCCAGCAGGTCTAGGGTGGCCGACTCTAGGGCTAGCCCCCGCTGCTTGGCCACCGTCACCACCTGCTGGCGAATTTGGTCTGTCTTCCAGGGGGGAATCGTGGCAAACTCGCGGATCTCGCCGTGGGTTTTGAACAGCTTGGTAAATTTGGCCCGCCCGTCGGGTTTGGCGGTGCTGGTCAGCAGCAGCACGCTGCTATCGAGCAGCTTGGGCAGGGTGCGCTCAAACTCCGCCAGCACTGGCTCAGGGCAGCGCTGGCCCAGGGTGGTGTTTTGCAGCCACACCAGCCGCCGCCCCTGGCCAAAGGGGGCGGTCATGGCCTGGTTCAACGCCTGGGATGGCCCCCCGGCGGCGTCTGTCAGAATGACGTCGTAGTTGAAGCTGGCCCAGGCCTCGTCGAGGGTGCGCTGGCGCAGGGTGTGGACGGCGTTTTGGAGGGCAAAGTCGTCGTCGCCCCAGAAGTAGTAGGCGGGCATGGGGGAGTGGGGGGAATGGATGTGGGATGATAGGGCGTTTCTCCCTGAGGAGATTGCTACTCTTATCGAACCTGTTCTATGGCGAATCTGTGGCGAATCTATGGTGAAGCTTTGGCAAAGCCCCATTTTAGAAGAAAGCTTTGGGTTAATAGATCAAGAATTTGGCGATCACCGGTTTACCCCGGCGGAATATGCGGTGGTGCGGCGGGTGATTCACACCACGGGCGACTTTGAGTTTAAAGAGTTGGTGAGCTTTGGCGAAGGGGCGATCGCCGCAGCGCTTCAGCATCTCTCCCAGGGCGGCCCGATTGTTGTCGATGTGACCATGGTGCGCCAGGGGGTGGTGGGTATGGTCGAGCGCACTTTCCAAAATCCACTGCTGACGGCGGTGACGGTGGGCGACCCGGCCGCACCTGGGCGCACTCGCACCGAAACAGGGCTGCTGCGGTGTCTAGAAGAATATCCAGGGGCGCTGGTGGTGGTGGGCAATGCGCCGACGGCGCTGCTGGCCCTGTGCGATCGCATTGACAGCGGTAAAGCCCAGCCGGCGCTGGTGATCGGTGCGCCCGTGGGCTTTGTGGCGGTCGAGGCCTCAAAGCAGCGCCTGGCGGCCACGCCGGTGCCGCAGATTCGCGTGGCGGGGCGCAAGGGCGGGTCGCCCGTGGCAGCAGCCCTGCTCAACGCCCTGCTGGTGCTGGCCTGGGAGCAGCAGCCATGACCTCCAGTCATATTACTCCGAGCCAGAGCACCCCTGTCCATGTCACCCCCATCCAGGTGATCGGCGTGGGTCTCGACGGGCGGGATGGGCTGGCCCCCAGCCTGCAAACGCTGATTGATCGCGCGGCGGTGCTGGTGGGCAGCCCCCGCCACCTCAGCTATTTTCCCGAGACGACCGCAGCAACCTGGCCCCTGGGCGACCTCAAAGATACCTTGGGGCACCTGCACCAATGGCTGAGATCGGGTGCCCCAGGCCTTGCCGTAGTTTTGACCTCGGGCGACCCGCTGTTTTTTGGTCTGGGGCGGCTGCTGCTAGAGCACCTGCCCGCCGAGGCGCTGACCTTTCACCCCCACCTGAGTGCGGTGCAGCTGGCCTTTAGCCGCCTCAAGCTGCCCTGGCAGGGGGCCACCCTGGTCAG
>JBBSLR010000112.1:0-8074 GCA_038255045.1 Phormidesmidales cyanobacterium | reverse complement strand
CCTACGAGGCGGCGGCGATGGAGCGCTACCCTGTCTCGACGCTGGTGAACAAACCCCAGAATGATTTGCCAGCCTGCCTCGAACCCCTTGATGCTGATGATGTCGAGCGTTAGGTGAGCTGTCTAGGTCGGGGATATATAGCGGTGGCCAGTTGGCTGAGGGCATCGGTAACCGTTATTGGCGAAAACTCGGGTGGCGAACTGGCGTATGGCGATCGCTCCAGAACTCTGGCAGCTACGCCCGTGGCGAAGCCCCTATGGGGAACAGGTGCCCGGCAGCTATGCCCACCAGGTGCTCACCGGATGATTAACCTAGGCTAGCGGGCGGGCTGCATGAGCAGGTGGCGCAATTTATCGCGCTCATCAGCTGACAGAGTGGAGGCAAATTTTTCTAGATCCTGCGCCCCCATGGTGCTGAGCACCTGATGTAGCGCTTCTATCCCTGGGGTACCTGCCGCAGCAGGGGCAGCGGTATTTTCAGGCAGGTTACAGCTGCCGCCATCACAGTTGAGCTGTAGATCGTGCCAGGTCATCGTCGGCACAATCCAGCCGCGCCGCCCATGCAGTTCGTGCAGCAGTACTTCGGTTTCCCAAAACGTTCTAGGCGATGGATACTGTTCTTCGGCCCAGGCGTGGGGCACCGTAAAGCAGCCGAAGTGACGGCTATATTCTTCAGAGTCAAGCAGCGCCGTAATCATTGCTTTAACCCCGTGGCGCATCAGCGTATCGCAGTAGCGACGCATTTCTTCAGAATCGCTGGGGGCGCGGCCAATAAAGTGCTTGAAGCACAGCTCGATAAATTTTGGGTTTGAGGAATTGTAGTAAAACTCATTGAGGTATACCTCAGAATGGCCCAGCTCACGCAAAAACCGCTTAACGCCAATCTTATTTCTTAAGAACTCTGCTTCGATTTTAGCCAGCTGTTTGCGTTCAAAGCTGTAGGGCTGCCGCTCAAGTACCTGGGCATAAATTTGCTGCAAAGCCAACTGACGCTCTTCCCCCGGAGACTGCCGACTAACCGTAATTTCTTTTACCGCAAACTCATCTGACATCATGGCGTACCTTCCTCCAAGAGAAAATATCGTTTTAGCCTGTGGCCTACTTTTAGACTGCCCAGGTTAAAACTTTGGCCTATGCTATCGATGCTTTTCTTAACGATGGCAGCGGCTCGCTCAACGTGCTAGCCCCGGCCACTCCATTGGCCCAGATGCCTCAATTTGCCGCTGGGGCACTGTGCAGAATCCACCAACGGCCTCGCTGTTGAGCACCGTGGTCTTGCTTGGTGCCCTATAAAAACGCCGCCTGCTGAGCCGCAAGTAGATCTTTGATGCCTAGCTCACCGACCGCCAAAATCTGATTCATCTGCTGGCGGCTGAAGCTGCCCTCTTCCGCAGTACCCTGTACCTCAATAATATTGAGGCTTTCGTTGAGCACCAGATTGAAGTCTACGGCGGCGGCTACGTCTTCTTCGTACTGCAAGTCTAGAAAAGTGTCGTCTTCGATTAAGCCTACAGAAACCGCCGCTACGCTGTGGATTAGGGGCGATCGCACCAGTAAGCCCTGCTCTACCAGCCCTTGCACCGCATCCCTCAGGGCCACGTAGCCCCCGGTAATCGAGGCTGTACGAGTTCCCGCATCGGCCTGAAGCACATCGGCATCCACCAGCAGGGTGCGCTCACCCAGCAGCTCAAAATCAAGGGTTGACCGCAGACTACGCCCAATCAGCCGTTGAATCTCCTGGGTACGCCCCGACAGCTTTAACAACTCTCGAGTCTGGCGTTGGGGGGTAGCCCCCGGCAGCATCCGATACTCCGCCGATAGCCAGCCCCGCCCAGAGCCTTGCAAAAAGCGAGGCACGCCGTCTTCAACCGACACCGTGCAGAGCACCTGGGTATTGCCACAGCGGGTTAGTACAGAGCCGGCGGCAAACTTCGTAAACTGTCGCTCAAAACTCACAGGACGCAGCTGGTGCGATTGCCGACCATCTGGACGTTGCCAAACCATAGCTGAGGTGCCCAAAATACTTCAACTAGAATACAGCAGTCTATAACCGACAGCGGTTTTCAGCTTCCCTCAGATCAGAACAACCTAAATGGCGATCCACAATCCGGATCGATAGGCACCTTGTACTACTCCATGCATATGGGGTAAATTAGCGATTTATCTCGGGGGAATTACGCTATATTTAGCCCAGCCATTGAGGTTGCCCCTGAGGTCGCCTCAACCGTTAGGGTGGCTTCATGCCCTAGGCCTTTTGGGGCTGAGGGGCGATCGCCACCCTGCCAAACTGCCCCCGGTGTGCCCGTCTATGGTCTCCCAGCTCAAGCCTCTATCGTTGCCGTTACCGGCCTGTTCTATTGTTCGCCACCCGCTGCTACAAACCGTGGAAGGCACAGTACAGGTCTTTACTGCCCTCCACCGCAACTTCTTTACCAACGTCATGGTTCAGGCGCTGCGCATTGCCGACCAAGGCAAGTCTGTTTTAATTGTGCAATTTCTCAAAGGCGGTATTCACCAGGGGCCAACCCAGCCCATGCAGTTCGGCCAAAATCTAGACTGGATTCGCTGCGACATGCCCCGCTGTATCCATGGCCCCGAGGTCAGCGCCAGCGAGCAACAGTCCGTCAAAGACCTGTGGCTCCATACCAAGTCAGTCGTCACCAAGGGGCGCTATGGTTTAGTCGTACTCGATGAGCTCAGCCTAGCCGTCAACTATGGTCTTATTCCCACCCAAGATGTAGTCGACTTTCTCCAGCAGCGCCCACCCCAGGTGGATGTCATTCTTACCGGCCCAGATATGCCTGACGCGCTGAGCACCGTCGCCGACCAGGTCACCGAATTTCGCCGTAACTTTTTGCCCTAGCCCTTTTTTGCCCTAGCCCTCAACTGACTACTGCCATGATCAAAAATGATGCCTGGATTGCAAAGATGGCCGTAAAAGGCCTGATTCAGCCTTTCCAACCCTCCCTAGTGCGGCAGCTAGAGCAAACCGAAACTAGCCCTGCACAGCCCGTGATTAGCTATGGGCTATCCTCCTACGGTTACGATATTCGGCTGTCCCCCGCTGAGTTTAGAATCTTTCGCCATATTCCCGGCACCGTTGTTGACCCCAAAAACTTCAGCCCAGCCAACCTAGAACCCACAGAACTCAGAACCAGCGACAGCGGCAGCTACTTTGTGCTGCCGGCCCACTCCTACGGCCTAGGCGTTGCCCTAGAGAAAATTTCGGTGCCCGATAACATCAGCGTTATCTGCATCGGCAAGTCTACCTACGCCCGCTGTGGCATCATTGCCAACCTCACCCCCGCCGAAGCCGGGTGGCGCGGACACCTCACCCTAGAGTTTTCCAACTCCTCCAGCGCCGACTGCCGCATCTATGCCAACGAGGGCGTGGTCCAGCTCATCTTCTTTGAGGGAGAACCCTGTCAGGTCAGCTATGCCACCCGCCGAGGCAAATACCAAGACCAGGCTGAGCAGGTCACCTTAGCTAGGGTATAGAAAGCCCACAGATTCCTGTCGCCAGGACATTGCCGCAGCGGTGCACAGAACCTCGGCCCAATGACAGTGAGCCGCCAGTTCGATGGGAATGCGACGGGCGGAGACGCGCCCTCGAGCGGCCAGTTTGATGAGCGAGCTCTGGAGCCGCTCCACCTGACTATTGCGGCGTATCTAGCGGCGGCGTATCAGCGGCGGCGTGCCGTAGGACGAGTAGGAGGATATAGGCGGCTTGGGTGAGCAGGAGGCGAAACTGATTGGCCACCGCCTGGCGGCAACTGAGACGCTTGGCCTGCAAGCCCAGCTCCTTGATGGGATGCTCACTGTCGGCCCCCCGTTGGACGTAAAAGTGGTCGTAGACCGCCTGGGGTGAGGACAAGACCAGCATTCGTCGGTTAAGTCGAATTGGTCATTGGGTTGACCTTGGGCATTACGAAGCGGTTAACACGACATACTTCGCATTGGCCGGCATGGTGAAGGTCACCGCATCTGACTGAGGCTGTAGGGCTACTTCACCCTGGCTGATACCATTCATATCTAGCGCCATTGCCTGGGTGATAGCTGAATTTCGCAAGGTTAAGCTGACGTCAGCATTTGCCACCTGCCAGGGGGCTGCACCATAGTTGGTCACTTCATAGCCGCTGTGAGTGTTGCCGTCGTCGTCTTGCCATTGCACAGCAGTTTGCCCCCAACCAGTAGGGCGAGCGGTAGTGCCAACCTGCACCAAAATCTGTTTAGAGATAGCTAGGGGTTGGTCATCCATCGCCACGGCTACAACCGTGGCGTAGGGGTTGCCTGCGGTCACCACTAGATCAGCCAGATCCAGAGCGCCGGCTGCCTGCAAAAAGCCGGTTACACCTTGGGCTTTAGGGCTGTTTAGCCAACACAGCCCTCGTCCGTAGTCCCAGGTTATTTCCTGCGTAACCGAGGTGACGGTCTTGGCCCTTACGTCGATATAGGGGGTCAAATCGATCGCCTGACTTTGGGCCGGGTCGCTGTCATAGGTGACCTCCACCGGCCCCACCAAAAACGCCAGGGGATGCACCGGTGTATCTCTCTGAGCCTGAGAGCTTTGTGCCTCTGTATCTCGGTTGGGGTCAAAGGTGGCCGACTCAGCAATAGAAGGAAGCTGGCGCTGCCAGATATCTTCTAATCGGCGGTGCTCCTGGACGACGACCTCGCCAGATTGAATGTAGCCTTTGCGGTACATCAGGGCCGCTGCTGGAAAGTTACCCAGCAGTTCTGGTGTATCGGCAATCCACTTACCCAGGGAAGGTAGGTACCCGTTAGCCGATTCGGGCTGTCGCCACTGGGGTTGCCCCAGGCTAAACCAGAAAACCCCATCTACTCCGTTCAGCGATTGATAGAGGCTGACGACGAAGGGCCCCTCCGACTGATAGCTTAAGGGCGGCACCCAAGAGCTTTCGGTGATTAGCATGGGGTGCCCTGTTACCTGCTTCAGGTTAGTAGGCAGCTGATCGGGGTGGAAGAGAACTGACTCGTCAGTAAAGCGATCGCCATCGACAATAGCCCAGCCGCTATGCTCACCGGTGTGGACGCTCCCATAGTAGCGGTTGACGGCCATGACTTCGGCCGGCGTATAGGAATACCGCTCGGCATCATTGAGCCGCAACGTATCGGCTGTTTTCCAGTTGTTGGCGTTAATGAGAGACTGAGTGCCAACCTCTGCTCGCAAAAAATTCACCATGTCGGCGTTGAAGCGGGTCATGGTAAGGGTGAGAAACTCGGTTTGGTCGGCCAGCCGCCGAGCCTTACCCGGATCGCTGACGGGCTGGGTCAGCTCAAAAATATTGGCCAGCACAAGTTGCCCTTGGGCTGGGTCATCGCCGTCAAAGCGACGGTTGTTCCAGGCGGTGAGGGCCTTCTCTAAAGCCCCATATTTGCCCTTTAGCCAGTCACCGTATTGGTTAGTCAACAGGTTGAGATCTTCGCCACGCAGCCCCTGCAACGTCCAAAACAGCAGCGAGTCCTCGTTTTGTAGCTGCAATAGGGCGACTGCGGGGTCATCTTTTAGGGCTAGGCCGGTGTAGGGGTTGACGGGTTCTAGTAAAGCCCGCCACCAGGCCTTATAGGCATCTTGTAGGATGGCATCAAAAAACAACAGACCCATCATATTATCGCTATCGCGGGGCACCGGCCACTGGGGTTGCAAGGGCAAAGCAGCAGCGAAATAGGGTGAGATGACCGTGTAAATTCCCTCTGCTTTCATAGCGGCTACCATTTGCCACAGCTGATCACGGGCGGTCTCATCAATGGCTTGGAGCGAGGCCTGCTCTTGCAATGAGGGAATTTGTCCGTGCCAGCGCACCAGATTGACCCCTCGCTTAGCTAAAAACCTGGCCTGATCCGCCATCGCGGCAGCACTGTCTTCCCAGATGTAGGTATTCACAGGCCAAAAGCGGATGGTGCGGCCATTCCCAGTCACAAAATCCTGGCCCGTCACCGACTGGCGAATAAACCCCGTCTCTCCTGCCACCGATTCGTTGAGGTAGCGCAGGTCTAGTAGAGCGTCATCGCTAAACGTATCGACTGCGGGCATAAAGTCCCATGACTGGGCTGGGTCAAATAGATTGGGAGCATGGTCGCCGATGGCCCCTGAGACTTGACTGGCGTTAAACAACCACGGCTTTAGATTGCCGCAGGCGGCCATTAGCATCGCAATGCTACCTACCAAGCCAACAAACCAGAGCCGTTGTCGGGTAGAACGGTTTCTCCAGACCTTCCAGGGGTGTTGGCGTAGCATCAGATTTTACTGAGTAAGGGCAATTCTAGGCCAAGTCTAGCGAACTGATGGCTTAAATCGCAGGTGTACTCAGCCTGACCAAGAAACCCGCATCGAACTGGGCTTTCCACAGGTGCTGGATGTGCGGCAGGCTGATCGCATTAAAGTGCTGATGCACGATTTGCCCCAGCCCCAGGTAGCCCCTGTCCACTAGCAAACCTCTAGGTCACCGTCGGACAGGCTGAGGTAGAGCAGCACAAAGCCCACACAGCCAATAAAGCGAAAGGCAGGCTGTTGCCCATCCTAGTCTGCCGATTGCCACATGGTGAACCACTCGCCGCCCACCACCATAAAGCCCACAAACCAGAATAAAAACGCCAGGGTGAGACCGTAGGTGGCCGTGGCCTTAGCTCGATTAAAGGTTGCGCCATTGCTGCCGAGAGTTTGGCCCAGGCGAACTGCGCCGCCCAGGCACAGCAGGGCGATCGCCGCCTCGGTGGCGATGATGGCCAGGTAGGCGATCTGTTGCAGCCTTGGGGAGGCGATCGCCCGCCAGGTCAGCCGACTGTCTAGAAGCACGGTGTCCATGCTGAGCACATGGTGGATGTAGTCAAAGTTGGCGTTGTAGTCAGTCAAGTTATTCAGCACAATGACCGCCGCCAGCAGGCCAATAGAGGCCACCAGCAAAGTTTTTGAAATCCGAACCGCCATAGAATTAAATGGAAAATTAGATAAAATCCTCACGCGGGAGCGCTCTTTCCATTGAAAACTATTCTAGAACCCTTGCGGGGGGGGCTGGTGGTCTCTTGTCAGGCCCCGGCAGACTCACCGCTGCACCGGGCTGAGGTAATCGCCGCCATGGCCGAGGCTGCCGTCAAGCGAGGTGCGGTGGGGGTGCGGATCGACAGCCCCAGCCATATTCAGGCGGTGCGGCAGCGCTGCAGCTGCCCCATTATTGGCCTATGGAAGCAGGTGATGCCGCCCTCATCGGTCTACATCACTCCCCAGTTTCACCACGCCGAGGCCGTGGCCCAGGCGGGCAGCGATGTGATTGCCGTCGATGCTACCCAGCGCGATCGCCCCGGCGGTGAAACCCTGGCCCAGCTGATTCAGCAGATTCACAACCGCCTCGGCAAGCCCGTCATGGCCGACATCGACACCCTAGACAACGCCCTAAAGGCCATAGACGCCGGGGCAGACTGCGTTGGCACCACCCTATTTGGCTATACCGAAGCCACCCAGGGAAAGACTCCGCCAGGGTTGGCGCTGCTCGAGGCCGTGGTGAAACATTGCCCGGTGCCGGTGATCTGTGAAGGGGGGATTGCGTCTCCGACCCAGGCCCAGCGGGCCCTTGAGCTAGGAGCCTATGCTGTTGTCGTCGGCACTGCCATTACCGGCATCGATAGTCTGGTGGCAGGATACGTTGAGGCACTTAGCCCAGATTATTCACGACTATGAGAACGTACAGGCTGTCATTCCCGTGGAAACGGGAATCCATAGGAAGCCGCTCACTCTCGCGTAGATTCCCGCCTGCGCGGGAATGACGGACATTTCCCTCAGGTCATGAATAATGCAGCTTAGATGACTGAAGCGTCCTTACCAAAAAGCAGGGGGTGAGGGAACTAACATCCCTCACCCCCTGCTTTTTGAGCAGCTAATCTACCAGCGTCAGCTACATGGCAGAGCCTACGCCCGCATAGGCACCGTAGAAAAATAGACCCACCACCACTAAAACGCCTGTGCCCGCGACAGTTGCCACGATCCACAAGGGAATACGTCCACTCTGAAGCATAATATTCACCTCCTACAGTTCTGGAAAATAACTCAACACAGCCTG
>JBBSLR010000111.1:0-8075 GCA_038255045.1 Phormidesmidales cyanobacterium | reverse complement strand
CGCCAGGGTGGGGTGGCCCCGATCCATCGCTAGCAGGTATTGGGTGAGGTCGTTGGTGCCCACCGAGAAAAAGTCCACCTCCTGGGCAAACTCCGCCGCCATCAGCACGGCGCTGGGCACCTCCACCATCATGCCGATTTCCACTGGGGGGCCATCGATGGTGGCCCGCACCGACTCCAGCACCGTCTTAGCGGCGCGAATATCCTCCAGGGTGGCAATCATGGGGAACATGACGCGGATATAGCCCCCCCGCGCCGCCCGCAGAATGGCGCGGAGATGGGTCTCAAACAAATCCGTTCGTTCTAGGCAGAGGCGAATGCCGCGAATGCCAAGGAAGGGGTTTTCCTCAGCGGGCTGGTTGAGGTAGGGCACGTGTTTGTCGCCACCGATGTCCAAAGTGCGGACGATCAGCGGCAGGCCGTTGAGGGCCTCGGTCATCTGGCGCAGGGCGTCGTACTGCTCGTCTTCGCTGGGGGGCGCATTGCGGTTGAGAAAGAGGAATTCTGTCCGCAGCAGACCCACCCCTTCGGCCCCAGCGTTGATCGCCTGGGCGGCTTCCGCTGGCCCGCCGATGTTGGCGACCACTTCTATTCTGTGACCGTCGGTGGTGATGGCGGGCTGGAACCGGGTTTGCTGCTCGACATCGCGGAGCTGAGCGCGTTCTAACTGGGCCTGCCTCGCCTTTTCCAAATCCGATTCTGTCGGGCTGGCGTAGAGCTGACCCTGGTCGCCGTCGAGAATGGCTGTGGCTCCTTCCGGTAAGTCCAGAATTCCAACGCCAGCGCCGGCAATGGCAGGAATGTTGAGCGATCGCGCCATGATCGCCGTGTGGCTGGTCGCCCCGCCCGCCGCCGTGCAGAATCCCTGAATTCTCTCTGGATCAAGCCCTGCCGTATCCGAAGGCGTCAGGTCGTCGGCAATCAAAATCACGGGATGCTCCGGCAGGTTCGCCCCGGCCTCCCCGCCACCCACCAACCGCGCCAACACCCGCTGGCCCACGTCGCGCACGTCCGCCGCCCGCCCCGAGAGAATAGGATCGGCCAGCGCCTCCAGTTCCTTGGCCTTGGCCTCCACCACCTGCTGCCAGGCCCAGGGCGCGCTGTGGTTGGGCGGAATCTGGTTCAGCGCCTCCTGTTGCAGTTCTGGATCGGCTAAAAACTCGCGGTGGGCCTGAAAAATGACGGCTTTACCCTTGCCAGAGCGATCCTTAATACTGTTGTACAGATCGGCCAGGTCTGCATCGGCGGCGGCGATCGCATCCTTCAGCCGCCCCTGCTCAGCGGCAGAATCCGTAGCCATCTCGGCAAACTCTAGCTTGGTGCGGTGAAAGCGGTGCAGGGGGGCAATGGCTAGCCCTGGGGATGCGGCGACACCTGCGATCGCAGCACTCGCCAACTCCAGCGCCGGGAGTTCTACTAAGACAGTGGTAGATTCTTCTTCCTCCTCCAGCCCCTCCTCCACCGCCTGTTGCAGCGCGCTCAAGGCCTGGGCCGCATCGCTGCCCTTGGCCAGCACCCGCACCACGCCGTCCTTCTCGACCCCCAGCTTCAGCAGCGACATCAGGCTCTTGCCGTTGGCTACCTGGTCGCCGTAGCGCACCCGCACCTCGGCATTAAACGACTTAGCCAGATCGGCAAACACTGTCGCCGGGCGAGCGTGCAGCCCCGTGGGCGCGTCGATGGTGACATCCACAAACTGGTCAAAGCCCTCGATATCCAGCCCTTTGCCGCTGGGGGAAGATTGGCCGGTGAGGCGATCGCAGATCACCTGGGCGTCCTCCGTCTCCACCAGCTGCTGCACCGCCGCCGGGTCATCTAGCACGTGGGTGAGGTTAGTGAGAATCTGCAAGTGCTCGTCCGACTTGGCCGCAATGCCCACCACCAGCCGCACTACCTCGCCGGGGTTCCACTCCACCCCGGCGGGGATTTGCAGCACCGCAATGCCCGTCGTCACAATCAGGTCGCGCTGGGCGGGCTGCCCGTGGGGAATGGCAATGCCGTTGCCCAGGTAGGTATTGGCCTGCCCTTCCCGAGCCACCATGCTCTCCCCATAGCCCGGCTGAATGCGGCCATTGGCCACCAGCAAGTCTCCAACCTGACGAATCGCGTCTGCCTTGCTGCGGGCGGTGACCTTAAGCCGCACATCCTGCGGTGTTAGGTTAATCATTCAACAAATTCTCTCCGGGGTTTCTCGCGGGGCAGGGCAAAAGCTGGGGAGTAGAGCAAAATTAAATGCCCAAAGCTAAACGCCCAAAACTCACCCGAAATCTCTGCGCTTCCTGGCTGGGGATCAAGACTTGAGAGCCTGATTCCCGATGGTTTAATTGTTCAAGACTGGGAGGTATCTAGGGAGGGTTTGTCATATTTCCTTAGACATTGCTTAAAGTTTTGTATCGCCTGGGAGAGTCCGTCAGGGCCTACAAGCCACGGTTCTTCAACCCTTCCTTAACCCTATCCCTTGACCACAAACCCTTGGCCTGTAAACCTTCCCATCAGAGGATGACATGGGCTCAAAATGGGTATAGCAATCTGGAGTCTATGTCAAAATTGTATCCTTGCATACAGTACACATCCTGAGAGAATTTTATAAGTGGGGCTGGTCAAAAAATCAGGTGGGGTTGCCTACTATCAAGCTGCTTTACCGCATCAATCCAGCTATACACCACGTTCAGCTCGAGGTCTGTAGTTTCCTAAGGAGATTTCTGGGAAAGAATCTACCAGCTTTGATCCAGCGGCTATAGCCGTTGTAGGGTGGGCACTGCCCACCATTGGGAAACTATTTTCCAGAAGTCGCCTAAGTTCTTCTACGGGCAGAACTCCATTTCTAGACTTGGATGAGGTTCAAATCAAGGTCCTACTAGGCAAGCCCCATTATGCAAGACATTCAGATAGAACCTGTGCTTACGGTTAAGGCGCTGCCTGAAGATCTTCAGGCCGAGGCCAAAGGCGTTTCCCTGCGGGACGTGACTAAAAGGTATGGCTCGTTTGCAGCGGTTCAAAATATTACCCTCGATATTGCCGCCGGGTCTTACACCTGTCTTTTAGGCCCCAGCGGCTGTGGCAAAACCACCACCATGCGCATGATTGCGGGCCACGAAGATATTTCTGAAGGCGACATTTATATTGGCGACCAGCGCATCAACGGCATTCCCGCCACCCAGCGCAACACCGCGATGATGTTTCAAAATTATGCGCTGTTTCCCCACAAAACCGTGTGGGATAACGTTGATTTTGGCCTCAAAATGCGCGGTCTGACCATCGATGACCGCCGCAAGCGTGTGGGCGAAATGTTGGAAATTGTGGGGCTGACTCAGTTTAGCGATCGCAAACCTGCCCAGCTCAGCGGCGGTCAGCAGCAGCGCGTTGCCCTGGCCCGCGCCTTAGTCACCCGGCCCCAGGTGCTCATGCTCGACGAGCCCCTCAGCGCCCTCGACGAGTCGCTGCGGGTCAAGACTCGCGGCGAATTGCGCAAGCTCCAGCGTCAGTTTGGCATGACCTTCATTCAGGTCACCCATAACCAAGACGAAGCCTACTCCCTCTCCGACCAAATCGTGGTGATGGATCATGGCCGGGTTGATCAGGTGGGCACGCCCTCCGAAATTTTCACCCGGCCCCTGTCTAAGTTTGTGGCCCGCTTTACCGGCGACAACAACATCTTTGCAGGCACCATCACCAGCGCCGTGCAAGACACCAGCAGCCAGCTAATTCAGCTTGACGTACCGGGTCTGGGCACCCTGCTGTGCCTCGGCGACTACGCCCAGGTGGGTTCTGAGGCCGCCTGCTGCATTCGCTCTGACCTGATGCAAATTAAGTCCTTCGCTGAAGCCGAAACGTCGGTCTGCGGCCCCGCTACCAACCGGGTCACGGCCCGCATTACCGCCGTCGAGTTTACCGGCTACGTCACCCGCGTCTCGCTGGTGCTAGAGCGCAGCGGCATGGAGGTGCTCTACAAAGCCCGCACCCCCGACTGGCTCACCACCTCCTTTACAGAAGGGCAGGTGGTCGTGCTCGACTGGGCCGCCGCCGACTGTGTTTTTCTGCCCCACTAGGCAGATCCAGCGTTCGCCTCCATATCCTCGCCCACCCTTCGTCGTTCATTATTAATCGTTCACCATGGCTCAGTTTTCTCGTCGCCACGTCATTCGCACCGGTCTTGCCGCTGGCGCTTTTCTCACCGCCACCCGCTGCGCCGCCCCCTCCGGCACGCCCAACAACCCGGCCCCAGGCCCCCAGGTCAACACCAACCAATCCAAAGATGTCACCCTGCGGCTGATCGGCACCGGCGTCTCGCAGATCAACGACATTCGCGACAAAGCCCAAGAAGACCTGGGCTTTAAGTTCGACATGCGGGCGCTGAGCACCGAAGAAAACAACCAGATTGCCATCACTCAGCCTGGCCAGTACGACATTTTCGACGGCGAATATTTCAGCCTGCCCCTGGTGGTGCCCTCCGGCAACCTCCAGCCCATCGACATCAAGCGCATCACCAACTACGACCAAATCGTCTCCTTCTTTAGAACTGGCGAGTTCAAGGGCATGCCGGTAGAAGCCTCCCAGGGCACCGCCCCCTTCCGAGTGCAGTATCTCACCGGCCCCGACTCAAAGGAATTTTCGGCCACCCCCACCGACTACGCCACCCTGATTCCCTTCCAATACAACGCCGACACCCTGGGCTATCGCCCTGACCTGGTGGGCCGCACCATCGACAGCTGGGGTGAGCTGTTCAACCCAGAATTTAGGGGCAAAACCTCCATCCTCGACATTCCTCAAATCGGCATTATGGATGCCGCCATGGTCGCCGAGTCACTGGGGCTGATGGCCTTTGCCGACAAGGGCAACATGACCCGCGCCGAAATCGATCAAATCATCGAAATTCTCAAAGAACAAAAGGCCAACGGCCAGTTTCGTGCTTTCTGGAAAACCTTTGACGAGTCGGTCAACCTGATGAACTCGGGTGAGGTGGTGCTGCAATCGATGTGGTCGCCCGCCGTGACCGCCGTACAGTCGCAGGGCACTGAGTGCGTTTATGCCCCGCTCAAAGAGGGCTATCGGGGCTGGGGCGGCGGCATTGGTCTTTCTAAAAATCTGGAAGGCGTTAAGCTCGACGCTGCCTACGAATATATCAACTGGATGCTCGACGGCTGGGTGGGTGCCTTCCTCGGTCGCCAGGGCTACTACAGCGCCGCCCCCGAAACCGCCCGCAAGTTTATGTCCGCCGCCGAGTGGGATTTTTGGTACGAAGGCAAACCCGCCGCCGAAGATATGGTCGACCCCTTTGGCAAGACCCTGGCTAAGTCGGGGGTCAGCCGCGACGGCGGCTCCTTTGACGAGCGCTTCGGCAACATCGTCTGCTGGAACTCCACCATGGAAGAAAACACCTACCTGGTGCAGAAATGGAACGAGTTTATTGCGTCGTAGGAAATCCCCATGTCTGAAACCTGGAAAACGCTCAAGCCCTACGCCCTGATTACGCCGCAGACACTGGTTTTTCTGCTGTTTTTGGTTTTTCCCATTGTCATGATTGGGGTGGTGAGCTTCTGGGAGTTCAACGGTTACTCCATGACTCCGGCCTTTACCCTCGATAATTACCGGGGTATTTTGACCAATGTGACATTTAAGACCTACCTGAACACCTTTAAATTCTTGGGTATGGTGTGGCTGGCGACGCTGTTGATAGGCTACCCGGTAGCCTATTTTCTGGCCTTCCATGTGCCCAAGCTAGAGTGGCAGATTCTGCTGTTTTTAGTCTGTACTATTCCCTTCTGGACCTCAAATATCATTCGCATGATTTCGTGGGTGCCGCTGCTGGGGCGGGGTGGGTTGGTCAATCAAGGGTTGATGGGGGTAGGCCTGATTCAGCAGCCGTTGGACTGGTTGCTCTACTCCGATTTTGCGGTGGTGCTGGGGATGGTGCACCTCTACATCATTTTTATGATCGCGCCAATTTTTAACAGTCTAATGCGGATCGAGCGATCGCTCATCACCGCCGCCGAAGACCTGGGGGCCTCGGGCGTTCAGGTGTTTAAGGAGGTGATTTTGCCCCTGTCGGCACCGGGGATTGCGATCGGCTCGATCTTTATTGTCACGTTGATCATGGGTGAGTTTGTGACGGTGCGGTTGATGGGGGGCGGCCAGGCGGCCTCGGTGGGCAAGCTGATTCAGACCCAGATTGGCAGCTTGCAGTATCCGCTGGCGGCGGCCAATGCGATCGTGCTGCTGGCGGTGACGATGCTGATCATTGTCTCCATTCTGCGGGTGCTCGATATTCGCAAAGAGCTGTAAACTCTCATCCCATGAAAAAGCAGTCCCTCTCGTTCTATCTTCTCCTGGCGTTCTTCTGCCTGTTCGTGCTGTTTCTCTACGGCCCGATGATCACTATCTTCATGCTGTCGCTCCAGGGGCCAGAGGGCGGGTTGACCTTCCCCATGCGGGGCTTTAGTTTCTACTGGCTGGGGCAGGTGTTTCAAGAGCAGCGGGTGGGCAATTTTGTCGAGCCGTTCTTTAGGTCTTTGGTGCTGGGTGGCGCGGTGATGGTCATTACCATCGCCGCTTCGGTGTTGGCCAGCATGGGCTTTCGCCAGCGCTTCAAAGGCTCCACGGTAATCTTCTATATGACGATCGCCAGCCTGATCGTGCCGAGCATCTTGGTTTCCCTGGGCATTGGCGTGGTGTTTCAGGTGATGGGCTGGCCGACGAACTGGTTTACCTCGGGCCTAGGGGCGCACCTGACCTGGACGCTGCCGATCGCATTTCTGATCATGCTGGGCATCTTTAACCGCTTTAACCCCTCCTACGAAGAAGCCGCCCGCGACCTGGGGGCCACCGACTCCAAGACCTTTTGGGAAATCGTCATGCCGCTGATTGCTCCGAGTCTGCTGGGGGTGGGGCTGCTGATCTTTACCCTTTCCTACGACGAGTTCACCCGCACATCGCTGGTGTCGGGCCAAAGAAATACGCTGCCGCTAGAGATTTTTGGTATGACCACCAACGTGACCTCCCCGGCGCTCTATGCGCTGGGGACGCTGACAACTATTTTCTCGGCATCGCTGATTTTGATTGCCTTTTTTGCCTACAACGAGGTGGTCAAGCGCCAGCGGGGGAAAGCCTAGGGGGAATTTTAGATTTTGGACTTTGGATTTTGGACAGGTAGACTGCGGTGAAGCCAGAGGTACAGCAATCCAACATTGCTGATCCAAAGTCTAAAATTTGATCGGGTCAGTTACGAAAGATTCTCTGATCGCCCTTCACGCCAAGCCGCTCCACTAGGATAGGCCTATGTATCAAGAGTTATTTTTAGCCCTGCTGCGGCAGCACCGGGCGATCGCCGTCATTCGGGCGGCCAGCGTGGAAAGCGGTCTGTCCCAGGCCCAAGCCGTGGCGGCGGGCGGTATTCGTCTGATTGAGGTGACGTGGGACAGCGCTAGCCCAGCCCTGCTGGTGGATAAGCTCAGGCATAGCCTACCGGCCTGCACCATTGGCATTGGCACGGCCCTCTCGCTCTCAGACTTGAAGAATGCGGCGGCGGCTGGGGCGCAGTTTTGCTTTTGTCCCCACACCGATCTATCCCTGATTCGAGCTGCCCAGCCGCTACAAATTCCCATCGTGCCCGGTGCTCTAACCCCGAATGAAATTGTGGCGGCGTGGCAGGCCGGAGCCACGGCAGTTAAAGTTTTTCCCGTTAGTGCCCTGGGAGGGGCGACCTATATTCGCAGCCTTCAGGGGCCGTTATCCCACATTCCGCTGGTGCCTGCGGGCGGGGTGACGGTGGAGAATGCAGCCGCGCTGGTGCAGGCGGGGGCGATCGCCGTAGGTCTCTCCACCGGGCTATTTCCCAAGGCTGACTTGTCAAGAGAGAATTGGCACCACATCACCCAACTCTCTAGCCAGCTGGCCAATAGCTTAGCTGACCTAATTTAAACCAAGTCCAGAAGTGGAGTTCTGCCTGGGGAAAAACTACTGATCTTGAGCTGGCTCTGGTATAGTCGCCTGCTCAATCCAAAATCCCCGGTCTAAAATCCCCCTAGCTGCCCAGCTTAAAGGCTTCTACGCAAAAGGCGTAGATCGCCCCAATTTTTG
>JBBSLR010000110.1:0-8089 GCA_038255045.1 Phormidesmidales cyanobacterium | reverse complement strand
GCGCTCCAGGTGCAGGGGCATGTTGTAGAAGTCGTTGATCGGGTAGCGCTCCTGCTGCCAGCCGTCGGCATTGAGGTATTGGGCAAAGTAGCCCTCCTGGTAGAGCAGCCCAATGGCCACCAGGGGCAGCCCCAGGTCGCTGGCCGACTTCAGGTGATCGCCCGCTAGCACCCCCAGCCCGCCCGAATACACCGGCATGCAGGTGGTGAGGCCAAACTCCATCGAAAAGTAGGCATAGCACTCACCATCCACGGGGGTAGGGCGATGTTTTTTGTACCAGGGGCGATCGTGCAAATAGTCGTCTAGCCGCTGGGCCGCCCGGCCCATCTGGGCCAAAAACCCTTCGTCTTCGGCAATTTCGTTCAGCCGCGCCTGGCTGATGGTGCCCAGCATCAGCACCGGGTTGTAGCGGCTCGACTCCCACAGGTCGGCGTCGAGCCGCCGAAACAGGTCAACCATCTCCACATCCCAGTCCCAGTGGAGGTTGTAGGCCAGGGTGCGGAGCGGCTCTAGCCGCCGAGGCAGGGCGGGGGTAACGTTAAAGGTGCGAATGGGGCGCATGGGGTTATGGGCAAAAATAACGTTTGTCTCAATACAGCCATTTTGCCGCCAATCGCGCACCGCTGCTTGGTTGTTAAGACTTGCTGTAGTCCCAGAGGCGATCGCAGCCAAACATTTTGCCTCCCAGCACCCCACCCTACGCCCTCTGGCGACGGTGGCTTTTCCCCCGCCCCAGGCGATCAGATCCCTACCTAAGGATGTAGCGTTGGGCGATCGTCTTTGGGAATAATAAACAGGTAAGAAGAATCACGCTATCGCTACTTCTTCGCCCCGCTTCTTCGTCACACTTCTTCGTCACAATTTATCGTCACAGAGGACAAGACCATGACCCAGGATCGCAACAGCCAAGCCCGCGGAGCCACCCTCGACAAAGATCTGCGCCCCGACGTTGAGTTTGACCAATGGGCCACCGCCGTGCGCCAGCAGATGGTCGCCGCCCTCAAGCGCCGGGGTAACGGCTAGAGAAGTGATCTTTCTCGCCGTCTTGGTAGACTACTGGTGCAGCCTCGCCCCGCACCCTACCCCGACAACCCCGTGGCCCCCAGAAAAACCACCGCCAAGAGCACTGGCAAAACCAGTGAAAACCCCCCTTCTGCAATTTCTACCGGAGGGGGGTTTAAGGTGCAGGTTTTTTACATGGCGGCCCGCAGCAACAACCCCAACGCCCCGCTCAAAGACGCCCTCTGGTTTGCCACCTACCCGATCGTTCCCCGTACTGGTGACTGCGTGTTTAGAGACGGGGTGTACTACCTGGTAGAGCGGGTGTTTTTGTACGAAAATCTAGCCGCCGGATGGTGCGCAGATGTAGAGGTTTCCTACTACAGTCGACGCTAGGGCTAGGGCTAGGGCTTGTAACGCCCACTGACACAGTGTTACAGAAGTTACAGAACGATCCCGGGGCTTTGCCTTCGTCGAAATAGAAAAAGACGCCGCCGAAGACGCCGCCATTGAGGCCCTCGACGGCGCTGAGTGGATGGGGCGTGAGCGGCGGGTCAGCCTCGTCCTCAGGAAAAGCGCTCCGGTGGCGGGGCTCCTCGGGGCAGCTCCGGCGGCAGAGACGGCGGCGATCACAAGGTTTCCCGCTGGTAGATTTTCTGGCTGGCAATTGAACTCTGGCTATCACATCAAAGCGACTGTAACCGCCGTAGGGTGAGCACTGCCCACCATGGGGAAACTATTTTCCAGAAGTCGCCTTAAGGGCAACCTGGGCAGAGATTAGGTGCCCGCCTGCTATGGTTCTCGCACCGTAGTTCTGACGCTACTTTGCCAGGGGCAGGGTCTTTTGCCAAACCACCGCATGGTCACGGCTCAGGCCCGAAATTACTAGGGTTTCAATCCCGTGAAGCCCCATTTCAGTCAGCGTTGGCTGCGTCAACAGCCCATGCACCTGGAGCGCGGCATCCTCAGGGTTAATCACCCGCACCGCCAACCAGGAAATATAGAGCTGGCTGTCTTGGGTGCTGACCTGGGCTGCTACCCCCTGCCGCTTTAAAATCACCTCGATCCGCTCCACCGGGCTGAGCGACTCATCTTGCTCTATCGAGGGGGGAGCCTGGGGGGTGTCTACAGCCGCTGGTTTGATCAC
This sequence comes from Phormidesmidales cyanobacterium, assembly GCA_038255045.1. Taxonomy (GTDB): domain Bacteria; phylum Cyanobacteriota; class Cyanobacteriia; order Phormidesmidales; family Phormidesmidaceae; genus Nodosilinea. The sequence continues at coordinate 5,943 of JBBSLR010000110.1, read as the reverse complement.
TGGCGGATTTTCGATATGCTCCTTGAGCTGGTGGAACGCCTTTTTTAATTCTTCTACCTGGGGGCGATCGCCCTCTCGCAGCGCCAGCGCCTTGAGCTTGAAGTAGCTGCCTTCGACCTTTTGCAGTGAGTCACCGGGGTCTAAACCCAGCAGGGCGTAGGCGTCGTCAATGCTGCCGGGGGCCGTCTCAGGAGATGTCGGTTCAGCGGCACTCCCAGGCTCTGGAATCGGCTCTTCGAGGGGTTCTTCGGGGAGTTCTTTAAGGGGTTCTTTGAGGGGCGGGGCGGCCGCTTCACTGTTTAGGGCTAGCTGGATAACTTGAGCGGTGGCCCTACGCAGATCTATCTGCACCCCCCAGCCGAGCTGCTGCTGGTCTGCCTGATCTCCATAAATTTGTAGCACCCCGAGGGCGGCGACCTGGAGCCGGGCTATGCCCCGTCGCACATAATCAACGGTGGCGGCCTGGGGCGGCAGGGTTTGGGCGGTGAGCCACAGCTGTAGGCACTCGCCCTGGCGATCTCCCTGCACAGTCACGCCTTTAGATTGTAGGGCCTGATTCATCAGAGCGGCGATCGCAGCGGCATCGCCGCCTTTTGCCTGCTCTAGCAGCGATGGGGGCATTGGGGGCAACCTCAAGACTAATTTCCCTAGCCTAAGGTTACCTAATACCTCCCCAATTTGCCTCCTCTGCCAGCTTAGAAGCCGCGATCGGCTCGCATAACTCGGGTCGCTGCCTTGGCCAGGTGAATTGCCGCCCGGTTTTGGGCCAGGTTGGCGCAGTCTTGACCAACTCCAGGCGGAGCCAACGCGGTGGTGCTGCCCCTAGTTCTGGGGCCACTCCAGCACCCACTGGCCCAACAGCCCGGTGCGAAAGTCGTTGAGAATCCGCTTGGCGGTGCGTTCGGCGTTGTCCTGAAATTTGGTGGCGGCGACAGCGGCGACATAGCTTTCGCCGGTGTAGTCGTTCAGGGCCAAACCATAGCGGGCTTGAAGAATGTCGTCGTACTCGTCGGCAGCCCGGCTCAGATCCTTGAGCACGTCTAAGAAAGCGGCGGCGGTGCGCTGGGTGTCATAGGAGGCTTCGCCAATGTCATCGCAGATGGCCAGCTTCAGCGCCGCCGCCTGGTCATCCATGCGGGAGGGAATCACCCCTGGGGCATCGAGCAAATCTAGATCGCCCGACAGACGAACCCACCGCAGCTGGCGAGTAATGCCGGCCCGGCGGGCGCTGGCCACCACCTTGCGGTTAAGCAGTCGGTTGATCAACGCCGACTTACCCACGTTGGGGAAACCAATCACCACGGCGCGAATGGGTCGCGGCTTCATGCCTCGGGTCTGGCGGCGCTGGTTGACGGCCTCGCCTGCGGTTTGGGCGGCCTTGGCGATCGCCTTCACCCCCTTACCCTGCTGGCCATCGGTGAAGTAGGGCACTTCCCCCTGCTGGCGAAACCAGGTCTCCCAGGCGGTGCGGGCCTCGCTCGAAATCATATCGACCCGGTTGATCACCAGCACCCTGGGCTTGTCGCCCACCCAGATATCGACCTTGGGGTGCCTGGTCGACACCGGGATTCTTGCGTCGCGCACCTCCAACACCACATCCACGCGGTTGAGCTGATCGACCAGGGCTTTTTCGGCCTTGGCGATATGGCCGGGGTACCAGTGGATTTCGGGGGTGGACATGGGGAGGGAGGCGTGGGGGTGGATGGGTAGGGGCAGACCCGTGTGTCTGCCCGGTATCGGGTGGCTGGGCGAGAGCAGCAGAGGCTGGGATGATTGTGGCTGGGTGCGATCGCTGGACCGTACCGCTCGACGGTAAGGCCAGAATGGCCAGCTTTATGACCTACTGCCCTGATGGCTACCTCAGGGTGTCTTGAGACGAGTTAAGCCCCTTTTGGGTATTTTTTCGGCATGGCTGGCTGGCTCCCTCCCCACCGAACAGAGTAGCTTACCATTCTCAATAACCCTAATTCATAGGGCCGCTGGGGCGATCGCGATAGTCCCCTTTCAGCCAATCCCCTACCGGCCACGCTCCGCCAGGCTGATGCGATCGCCCAGCTGTCGAATCGTCTGGGCCAGATCTAGGTCACGCTTGAGCAGCTTCTCGATCTTGGTACAGCTGTAGAGCACCGTGGTGTGGTCTTTGCCGCCAAAGGCCGCCCCAATCTTAGGCAGGCTGAGGTCGGTGTGCCGCCGCATCAGATACATGCCCACCTGGCGAGCCCGGCTGATCTCGCGCCGGCGCGAGGCCCCCTTGAGGTCGTCCACGGGCACGCCAAACTGCTCGGCCACCGCCGCCAGCACGGCACCAGGAGAGGCTTCAATGCGATCGCCCGGCGGGTTGAGCACCGCCGTCAGGTGCTCAACGGTCATGGGCAGGCCCGAGATCGAGGTATAGGCGATCGCCCGAATCAGCGCCCCCTCCAGCTCGCGAATATTAGAGGTGTAGCTGGCGGCAATGTACTCCAGCGCCTCGCGGGGCAGCTGCACCTGCTCGTACTCCGCCTTCTTTTGCAAAATGGCGATGCGGGTCTCGTAGTCGGGGGGCTGAATGTCGGCGATCAGCCCCATGGAAAACCGCGAGATCAGCCGGTCCTGCAGGCGCAAAATCTGGTTGGGGGGCCGGTCTGAGGCCAGCACAATCTGCTTGCCCGCCTCATGGAGGGTGTTAAAGGTGTGAAAAAACTCCTCCTGGGTGTACTCCTTGCCCTCGATAAACTGAATGTCATCCACCAGCAAAATATCCACATCCCGGTAGTGGGAGCGAAAGTGCTGCATGCTGTCGCGGCGAATGGCGGTGATCAGGTCATTGGTAAACTGCTCGGTCGAGACGTAGGCCACCCGCGCCTGGGGAGCAATCTCCTGACGGTATTGCCCGATCGACTGCATCAGATGGGTTTTGCCCAACCCCACCCCACCGCAGAGAAATAGCGGGTTAAACTCGCGCCCCGGCGACTCGGCCACCGCTAGGGCCGCCGCGTGGGCCATGCGGTTGTTGGCCCCCACCACAAAGCGAGAAAACACCGCCTTGGGGTTGAGGTCGTTGTAGTTTTCCTGGGCGGGGGCCGGTAGATCTGCGGGCAATGGGCGACCCGGCAGCGGCTGCCGAGCAGAGGGCCGGGCCGGGCGCACGGGCATGGCCGGAGCCGCTGAGGGCCAGTTGACCTCGGCCATGGGCAGCAGCGCCGAGGAGCCATTCTCGCCGTCGGGCACCACCGTTACCTGTAGCTCAATCACCTTGCCCAAGATGTTGTTTACCACCTCGGTAATGGTGCCCGCATAGTGCTTTTGCACCCAGTTGCGGGCAAAGGGGTTTGGGGTTGAAATCACCAGGGCGCGATCGCTCAGGGTTTGCGCCTGGGCTGGTTTAATCCAGGTTTCAAAGGTGGGGTGGCTCAGCTCCACTTGAAGCTGGCTCAGCACCTCTTCCCACAACCGATTCAGAGCCTGATCCACGGTTTACCTCATAAACAGACGCTGCCCAAGGGCAGCTATATCAAACAAGTGAGTTAATCAGGGCTGCCATCTCCCCTGTCACAGGCAGGCTGAGACGAGAAGCCATCCCAGGGCTTTCATGCTTAGCCTCTGAGAGACCTAGGCCTTGGGCGACCTAGACTGTAAACGACCTAGACTTTGAGCACGAACAACCTAGACTTTAAGCGGTAAGTAGAGCACGACGATGACGTAGACCCGATGACTAAAACCCCTTGGCCTGAGCTTCCTGTACCCAGCCTTCTTATACCTAGCCCGCTTCCACTTAAACAACTGGGGACAATTGAGCCGAGGCTAGGTCAGCCCCACCTAGAGCAAAGCATTCTGTGTGACTTGTTCTAGAGGATCTTGTTCCAGGGGATCTTTAGGGTACTAGATATATGGGCAAAAAATGTCCTTAATCCTACATCTAGCGTTTTGCCCCGTAAGCGGATCCTTCACAACCTCACCAGGGGCAGGAGCTGGGGCAACCCGTTGGTCTATTGAAGCACAGGTGCTTCGCTCCTGGGAGCAGATGTATACAATGGCTACAGCGTATATTCCTAAATAGGGTTCTAACAGGGCCATAAACACCCATAAATACAGATAGTCGTTGACCTGATTGGTGCCTATGTCCTTCCCCCCGTCCCCAGAGTCGCGTCCTCAAGCCACCGTACTTACCCTGGGGCATCCGGGGCTGCGCCAGGTGGCCCGGCCTGTGGTCGATGTCCATGCTCCCCAGGTGCAGCAGCGGATCGATCAACTGCTAACGACCGTGCAAGCCGCCAACGGGGTGGGCATTGCTGCTCCCCAGATGGGTTGGCCGGTGCAGATTTTGGTGGTGGCCTCGCGCCCCAACCTGCGCTACCCCCGCGCCCCCCTGATGGCACCTACGGTGCTGATTAACCCGCGTCTAGTGGCCGCCAGTGAAGACAGCGAGCTGGGCTGGGAGGGCTGTCTCAGCGTGCCGGGAGTGCGCGGTCGGGTGCTCCGCCACCGCGCGGTCGAAGTAGAGTATCTAGATCGTCAGGGGCAGCCCCACCGTCAGGTGTGGGCGGGGTTTGTGGCCCGCATCTTTCAGCATGAGGCCGACCATCTGGTGGGTAAGGTGTTTCTTGATCGCGTGCAGTCAGAGGGCGACCTGCTCTCCGAGGACGATTATCAGGCCATGGAAATCGCCACCCTGCCCTCAATCTAGGGAGACCCATCGGTCTGCCCCGCCCCCCCCGAGTCCCCTGCCTCGATTTCAGAAGGCAGCGGCGATCGCTCATTTCTGAAAAATATCCAACAGAATCAGAACACCCTGCCATCATTACTATTACCCTGGTACCTCTGCCTAGGGACACCTGGATAGGGGTTCTGGCCCGGCTCAGACCGAAGGAGATAGCTTGAGTTCTCATCCGCCACCCCGCATTGTTCACCTTGACCTGCTCGACACCGACTACGCCAGAATCACGGCCAAAATGGCAGCAGGCGAGCCAATTTCCGCAGACAAACAGCAGCGGCTTTGCCAAGACAGCTACGACTTTACTCGCCTGGGCCAGCACATTGCCCGCTACCGCTACGGCGGGCTAGACCAGCAGGGGCAAGACGACATTCTCTGCACCCTGGGCCACATCGCTGAGCTGTTTACCCTGGCCGATCTGGAAGATATGAGCGATCGCCTGCGCCAGACGGGCCGCTTCTACCTCACCCCTAGCGAACGCCAGCAGGTGATTAACTGGTTGTCGGACGAGCTAGGCATCGATCTAGCCGAGCATGAGTAAATAACTTCCTGCCGAGAGAGACCGGGTTGCGGCTGCGCGGCAGGCATACGTCATCTACGGCAAAGGTAGACATCCGGCAAAGCTTAATTTGGGTGACTGCTGCTCCTACGCCCTGGCTAAAGTATCGGGCTTACCCCTGCTATTCAAGGGCGATGATTTTCCCAAAACTGATATTACTGGTGTGTCTATTAAGCCCCACCAACTTGCTAGCCGCCGACCCATAGAATTCTCTCTGGCCAGAGGATAGATTGGCCCATGGCCCCCGTATCCCAATGTAAACGAGTGTTTCAATCGGGTTACAAGCCTTGGGGGCGGCCCAAAATGCCCAGAAACCCGTGATACGATGCATCGGTAGCTTTTTGCAATAGTGGAGTAAGCACCCTTGGTACTTCGGGTAGCAGTAGTAGGATCAGGTCCAGCAGGCTCCTCGGCTGCTGAGACATTAGTTAAAGCCGGTATTGAGACTTACCTGTTCGAGCGCAAGCTCGACAACGCCAAGCCCTGCGGCGGCGCGATTCCCCTCTGCATGGTGGAGGAGTTTGACTTGCCACCCGAGATCATTGATCGCCGCGTGCGCAAGATGAAGATGATCTCCCCCTCTAACGTGGAGGTCAACATCGGCAGCACCCTCAAGGATGACGAGTACATCGGCATGTGCCGCCGCGAGGTGATGGATGGCTTTTTGCGCGATCGCGCTGCCCAGCACGGG
>JBBSLR010000109.1:0-8113 GCA_038255045.1 Phormidesmidales cyanobacterium | reverse complement strand
GAGTGCGGTATTGGCATCGACAACTTCAGCGACTGGAAAGAAGGCGACATCATCGACGCCTTCAAGATGGTCACGAAGCGCCGCACCCTGGCCATGGCCTAGGATCATCCCCCGGAGGACTATTCCTCCGGGGGCAATCTATGGGCAACTGTGTAGCAAGCAACGGAGTCAACCATGCAACCCTGGCGCAGCGATCCCTACCTGTGGGTACATTTGGCCGGGTTGGCCACGGTGCCTTTGTGGATCGATCTGTGTCTGCTGGGGCTGGCGGTGGGGAACCCTACCCTGCCGGTTCTAGAACTGGCGGTGATTACTGTGCTGGGGGTGCTGCCGGTGCTGGTCATGCAGCTGCGGCAGCCCTTCTATATCTTTAGCCTGCCGGGGCTGGCCCTGCGACCCACCGCTCTACAGGACGACCAGCGCCGCCTGCTGACTCAGTTTCGGCGCTGGCGGGTGCGCCTAGGCGCGCTGCTGGTGCCCCTGCCGCTGGTGTGGGTGCTGGTAAAGCTCTATCCGCTGGCGTTTTTGGCCCGCGAGATCACGCCCTTTGGCGATTGGGGGCGGCTGGGCGGACTGGCGATCGCCGTCCTAGGCTTTTTTCTCGCCAACCTATTCCTTCAGGTGCCGGTGGCGGTGCTTCAGGTGCTGGCCACCTCAGACCGCCGCATGCAGACGGTGGTGCCCTACCCCGTGGATAAAATCGCCGCTGACTTTACCTGGCTCGGTCTGGGGGTGGGCAAAATCTTGCCTACCCTGGCGCTTTCAGCGTCCGGTGCTTCAGCTGCTGCCGAAGCCGAAGCAATCCCAGAGAATTTCCCAGAAGACATCCCAGAAGACTTCCCAGAGGATGCGGATCAGACCGAGGTCAGCAGAGAACCGCTAGGAGATGAGAGTTTCGATCACCTCGATCACCTGCACCTAGCGGAGGCAGTCGAAGCCCCAGAAGAATCTGAGGCTCTAGAGAAACAGCGAACAGCAGAGGTGACTCTCGCTGTCGAGCATGCGGCGGCGGCGGCAGCGGATAGCCCTGTGCTGTCTCATCCAGAGATGGCTCACCCAGAGACGGCCCCCCTAGAGATGGATGACACCCCTAGGGGAGAGGCCGCTACTGGTGATGTCTCGATGGCGGCCTTACCTCCGGTGCCGGTGGAGGCTTTAGATCCCGAGCTGGACTTGGTGTAGCCTCCGGGATTGTTAAATTTACAATGGCTGACTGTGGCCTTTGTCACAATTTGGACGGGGGGGATTGCGCTATGTTTGTAGCAGTAGTCGTTCACTGCTCCAGGATGTTCTCTTAGCTCTGTGGCGCTCGAGCAGACCTGATTCTTGGAATGACACAGGATTTAGCCTTTACTAAGATTTCTTTGAGGCAGCTATGGCCGTAACTCGCTCTGCAAACTCCACCCAGCTTTCTGACCACGCCCGCATTTGGTACAGCCTCAAAAATGCGATCGCCGGCAGCTCCGGCTTCAAAAGCTGGAAAGGTGAGCTGCCCGAAACTGAGGCAGAGACTGCACCCCTAGACCAGCTGGTGCGCCGTTATCTGCGCGAAACCCTAGAGACTCTGGCGTACTAAGCCAAAGTCTAATGATCTTAGAGGTGGGGCTAATTTCAGGGGCGGGGTTTGGTCTCTGGAAACCCGCCCGCTGTTGAGCGGGGCCTAGGGCCTTGTTCAGCTATACCTTGTAGTAATGCCGATACCAGTCCACAAACTTCCCGATCCCCTCTTCAATGGGGGTGCTGGGGGCAAAGCCGACATCGGCCATTAGGTCGCTCACGTCGGCGTAGGTGGCGGTTACATCCCCCGGCTGCATGGGGGCCAAGACCTTTTGGGCAGTTTTGCCCAGGGCTGTCTCAATCACCTGAATAAAGCGCAGTAGCTCTACCGGTTGGTGGTTGCCAATGTTGTAGATCTTGTAGGGAGCCTGGCTGTCGCTGTCAAGGTTGTCGCTGGCTGCGGGAGAGCGCTGCATCACCCGCACTACCCCTTCGACCACATCGTCAATGTAGGTAAAGTCGCGCTTCATGCGGCCCTGGTTGTAGACCTGGATGGGGCGATCGCCCAAAATCGCCTCCACAAACTTAAAGTAGGCCATGTCGGGCCTGCCCCAGGGGCCATACACCGTAAAAAACCGCAGCCCCGTAGTCGGAATTTGATACAGACTGCTGTAGGCATGGGCCATTAGCTCATTGGCCTTTTTGGTGGCGGCGTAGAGCGACACCGGGTGATCTACCCGGTCATCTACCGAGAATGGCACCTTCCGGTTGGCCCCATACACCGAGCTAGACGACGCAAACACTAGGTGCTCAACCCCCATCAGGCGGCAGCCCTCTAGCAGGTTCAAAAAGCCCGAGAGATTGCTGTCGGAGTAGGCGAAGGGATTCTCTAGGGAGTAGCGCACCCCCGCCTGGGCCGCCAGGTGCACCACATACTGAAACTGATGGCGGCTAAACAGAGTCAGCATACCCTCGCGGTCAAATAGATCGAGGTGCTCAAAGGTAAACGCACCATAGGCATTCAGCTGGGCCAGGCGATCGCGCTTCAGCCCCACATCGTAGTAGTCGTTGAGGTTGTCAATGCCGTAAACCTCAACGCCGCTTTCTAACAGCCGTCGGGCGACAAAATAGCCCACAAACCCCGCTACTCCGGTAACCAATACTGCGATGGCTGTTTCCTCTTGCTTACATCCATGTCTGGTTAGACCAGGGCCAGTATTGCGCTCCCCAGTATTGCGCTCAAAGAATCGCTGAAATCTTAAGTCTTTTGCCTAATTTTGCCTGGGGCGGTGCTAGCAGGAAGCCATTGCCGCCATCGGTGCTAGGATCAAGATAAAGTAACACAGAAGAATGGCAAAGAGAAAGGACGTAGTCGTACATGCAAGAATTTGAAAAAACAATATCCTTCGGCGGTCGCGATATTCACCTGAGAGGTGGGCTGTTGGCTCCCCAGGCTGGGGGCTCTGTGCTGGTGCAGTCGGGAGAAACAGCGGTTCTGGTGACCGCAACCCGCTCAACTGGCCGTCAGGGCATCGACTTCTTGCCCCTGCTGGTTGATTATGAAGAGCGCCTCTACGCGGCTGGGCGGATTCCCGGCGGGTTTTTGCGGCGAGAGGGTCGGCCCCCCGAGCGAGCTACCCTCACCTGTCGTCTGATCGACCGTCCCATGCGGCCTCTGTTTCCCCAGTGGCTGCGGGACGACATTCAAATCGTCGCCACCACCCTGGCCATGGATGAGCAGGTGCCCCCCGATGTGCTGGCGGCGACCGGTGCTTCGATCGCCGTGCTGCTGGCCAAAATCCCCTTCTCTGGCCCGATGGCGGCGGTGCGTGTGGGCCTGGTGGGCGATGATTTTGTCATTAACCCCACCTACAAAGAAATTGAAACCGGCGATCTAGACCTGATAGTAGCCGGGTCTCCCGACGGCGTGATCATGGTAGAAGCCGGGGCCAATCAGCTGCCCGAGGCCGATGTGATCGAGGCCATCGACTTTGGCTATGAGGTGGTGCAAGACCTGATCAAGGCCCAGCTAGAGCTGATCAAAGAGCTGGGCATCGAGGTGGTTACAGAGGCAGAGCCAGAGACCGACCCGACCCTCGAAACCTTTGTGGCAGAGCAAAGCACCGCCGCTGTCAAAGAGGTGCTGAAGCAGTTTGAGCTATCTAAGCCCGATCGCGACATTAAGCTCGACGCCATCAAAGACGAGCTAGCCGCCGCCATTGAGGCCCTAGCCGATGACAACTCTGTGAAATTGGCGGTAGCCGCCAACGGCAAAGCCCTGGGCAACACCTACAAAGCCGTTACCAAAAAGCTGATGCGTCGGCAAATTGTGGACGATAGCGTGCGGGTCGATGGCCGCCAGCTCGACGAAGTGCGGCCGATCTCCTGTCAGGTGGGTCTGCTACCCAAGCGGGTTCACGGCACCGGGCTATTTCAGCGCGGTCTGACCCAGGTGATGTCGGTGGCTACCCTGGGCACCCCCGGCGATGCCCAGATGATGGATGACCTTCACCCCGACGACGAGAAGCGCTACCTACACCACTACAACTTCCCCCCCTACTCGGTGGGCGAAACTCGACCGATGCGATCGCCCGGTCGCCGCGAAATTGGCCACGGCGCGCTGGCCGAGCGGGCTATGGTGCCGGTGCTGCCCTCTAAAGAAGACTTTCCCTACGTGATTCGGGTGGTGTCAGAGGTGTTGTCTTCCAACGGCTCTACCTCCATGGGGTCGGTGTGCGGCTCTACCCTCTCGCTGATGGATGCTGGGGTGCCGATCACCAAGCCCGTCAGCGGTGCCGCCATGGGTCTGATCAAAGAAGGCGACGAAGTGCGCATTCTCACCGATATTCAGGGCATGGAAGACTTCCTCGGCGACATGGACTTTAAGGTGGCCGGTACCGACACCGGCATCACCGCCCTGCAAATGGACATGAAAATCACCGGCCTGCCCATGACGGTGATTGCCGACGCCATCAACCAGGCCAAACCCGCCCGCCTGCACATTCTCGAGAAAATGCTGGCCGTCATTGATACCCCCAGGGCTGAGCTATCGCCCTACGCCCCGCGCCTGATCAGCTTCAAGATCGACCCTGAAATGATCGGCATGGTAATCGGCCCCGGCGGCAAGAAGATCAAAGCGATTACCGAGCAGACCGGCGCTAAGGTCGATATCAACGACGATGGCACCGTTACCGTATCGGCGATCGAAGGCGAAAAAGCCCTCCAGGCCAAAGCCCTAATCGAGTCCATTGTCTTTAAGCCCGCCGCTGGCGACGTGTTTGCAGGCAAGGTCACCCGCGTCATCCCCATTGGGGCCTTTGTGGAGTTTATGCCCGGCCAAGAAGGCATGGTTCACATCTCACAACTGGCCGACTACCGAGTGGCCAAGGTTGAAGACGAGGTCAATGTGGACGACGAGGTGATCGTTAAAGTGCGTGAAATTGACGGCCGTGGTCGTATCAACCTCACCCGCCTCAACATTCACCCCGATGAGGCATCAGCGGCCCGCGAGGCAGCGGCGCTGCGTTAGAGAAGTGGAGCGGTGAGAAAGGTTAGGAAGATGAGGAGGCAAGGAGGGTGAGGACGTGAGGCAATGATGCTGCTTCCATCTCTCTTAACTTCCCCATCCCCCCATCTTCCCCATCCCCCCTTTCCCCCAAATCAAACGTTGCCCGCTGCAATATTTGATTTGGGGGTTCTTTTCTTAGTACGATGCAGGGATACAAGTCTGTATACCTAGCCTCTAACCTCAAAACACCGTGCGAAAAATTGTTATTGCTGGCAACTGGAAAATGTACAAGACCCAGGGGGAAACCCTGGATTTTTTGCGCCATTTCCTGGGGCAACTGATTGAGACCCCCGACGGACGTGAAGTAGTGCTGTGCGCACCGTTTACGGCCCTGGGGGCGCTGTCTAAGAGCCTGCACGGGGCCAGGGTTAAGGTGGGTGCGCAAAACATTCACTGGATGCCCGAAGGGGCCTTTACCGGCGAGATCTCTGGGGATATGCTGCGAGAGCTGGGGGCGCGCTACGTGATTGTGGGCCACAGCGAGCGCCGGCAGTACTTTGCTGACACCGATGAAACCGTGAACCTGCGACTCCAGGCGGCCCAGCAGTGTGGCCTGACTCCAATACTCTGCGTGGGTGAAACTAAAAATCAGCGCGATGCTGGCGAAACTCAGTCGGTAATTGCCACCCAGATCGAAAAGGGTCTGGTCGATGTCGATCAAAACAACGTCATCATTGCCTACGAGCCGATTTGGGCGATCGGCACCGGCGACACCTGCGAAGCCGCCGATGCCAACCAGGTGATTGGGGGCATTCGCCAGCTGCTGAAAAATCCTGACGTTACCATTCAGTACGGCGGCTCGGTCAAACCGGGCAATGTCGATGAGCTGATGGCCCAGCCGGAGATTGACGGTGCCCTGGTGGGTGGTGCCAGCCTAGAGGCAGATAGCTTTGCCCGCATTGTCAATTTCCAGTAACGTTAGCCTCGGCTTGCTAACGTATCCTGGTAAAACCTAGGTGCTAGAGATCCCAATGTCGGTGGGTTTCGCCTCTGGGCACCGGGACAGGAACGGTTTTCGGCGGCGGCTTAGCCCCTGGCGCCACCAGCCCGAGCCCAATGCAAATACGCAACTTAGGAGGCGGACTGCTCAGCCGTGCCATCGCTAGCGGGATCGCAGCCCTGGGAGGGGTTGATGGGCTGAACGTAGCCCTGGTTATAGGTGCTGCCGTCGGGCATAGTGGCAAACTCCAGGCGTGCTCCGGTGAGGTTGGCGTTGGAGAGATTGGCTTTGTAGAGGTCGGCGTAGCGCAGGTCGGCCCCGCGCAGGTCGGTGTTTGACAGGTCGGCCTGGCGCAAAATGGCTCCGTAGAGGCTGGCCTCTGAGAGATCGGCCTGTTGCAGCTGAGCTGAGCACAGGGCGGCGTCGCGCAGCTCGGCCTGGGTGAGAGAGGCGCTGGTGAGGTCGGCCTTGACCAGGCTGACATGGAGCATTTGCGCCTGGCTGAGGTCGGCCTGGATGAGCACGGCCTCTGACAGATCAGCCCCCTGGAGGTTGGCCTGGTGCAGGGTTGCCTGGGTGAGGTTGGCCTGGTGCAGCACCGCGTTGATCAGCTGGGTACGGGTGAGATTGGCCTGGGTGAGGTTGGCCTCTCGAAAGTTTTTGCGGCTGTGGTCTTGGCCGCTGAGGTCGGCGGCGGCCAGATCACACTGCTGGCAGCGACGGTCAGAAACAGGCGCTGCTGCTGGGGCTGTGGCCACGGCGGTTGCCTCGGCTGACTGGTAGCGGGCTAGCTGCCTGTGCGCTACCCGCAGCGTTGTCGGGGTGATGGCGGTTAGGAGCACCAGTAGACTCACGAAAATATTCCACCGCATAGGTTTGCCCTAGTTGCTGATCAGACACTGTCTGAGTTAGCTACTCAAGGCTGGAACCCAGTATCAGGACTATTGCTATCAAGTTGCGATAGAGACTGACGCGATTTTTGTGAAGGGTTGTAGTTTGCCCTGGGCATGACCGTATAAATACGTAGATCACTGAATAAATTTATCAAAATATTACAGAGAGTTGTTGGTGAATTCGCAGATTCTTTCAGGTCTGTTGCGTATTCTTAAGGAGTCCCCCGAGGGGGCGTTCCCTTCCCTCCAGTGTGTTCTCGGTTATGGATGACTCGCCGTTTCGTCGTATTGTGCTACCGGCTTTGCTGGCCGCTGGCGCTGGCTTTGCTGGGCTCACCTGGCCGCTGGCGTCTGATCACGCCGCTCGGGTTTCTGAACGACTGCCCGACCCGCTGGGCCGCTGGACTGACTCAGCGCTGATCACTTACCAGCATAAAGAATTTTCGATTCGCTACATTGGCTTTGCAATTTTATCGAGCGTGGCGATTGGTATTGGCACGGCTGAGGCCATGCGATCGCATCAGGGGCGAGTGCAGCGTCGCCAGGGGCTGCTAGACCAGGTGTTGGCCGAGGCAGACCAAGAAGATCGCCCCCTGGCCGATGCCTCTAGCTTAGATACGCTGTCTGCACCAGGTGCAGAGCCATCGCCACCCCATCGCCTGGGCGGTGTAGAGGCCGACGCTGCCCTTGACTGGGCGAGTCTGCTGCGGGTGCCTTCGGTCTCTGAAGAGTCAGATGCAGAGGGCGGAGGACTGCTGGCTATCCCCATCGATCAACACTCGCTGTACCACCTTGAGGGGGGCGACCAGAACTGCTGCCTGGCCCTGGCTGTAGAGGGGGAGTACTACAGCTACTACCGCAGTCGCCCCAATTTAGACAGGGCGCGATCGCTGGTGCAATACCTACAGCGCCGAGGGCAGCAGGCGATCGCCACCTGGGATGACAGTGGCTACGTGGTCTGGGTCCATCGGCCCAGCGCAGCTCGCCATGCTACCCCCTGGCCCGCCCTGGCAGCCAGAGATTAGGGGTGTCAGCCCAATGGGCAAGAGCGGGCTAGTGGTCAACTATAGTCACAGGCCAGCAAGTCACAGGCGAAAAGGGCACAGGCAAAAAAGCCGCAGGCAAAAGACACAGACAAACTTGAGCAGTACCTAGGCATGAATGTGAAAACGCTAGAGAATCTTTGGACGGCCTTTGTAGCGGGGGAACGAGACT
>JBBSLR010000108.1:0-8197 GCA_038255045.1 Phormidesmidales cyanobacterium | reverse complement strand
CTTGAGCAGCTTTGCCAATGGCGGCGCTATGGGGCAATGGAGGCGATTAAACTCAAGCTAAAGCTTCCCTGAAAAGAGCACTTGTTAACGCTTATTTATCACTTGTTGATGCTTGTTCATATAGTTGGGTAATTTCCTCAGGGCTGCGGAATTTTCTCAGGCTCCTGGGTCACCAGCTCTGGGGATGAGTTGAGCCGCTTTAGCGCCATAGCCGTTACAGGCGCACCCGTGGTTACACGTAGGTTGAGCTAGTCGGCAGAGACGCTGTCTATTGTCTAGCTGAGGCACTGACCAACGGAATAGTAGATGCCGAAGGGTTGGTTGCCCCTTGGCTGCAGACAGGTTTGCTTGCGGAATCGATAGTTTCATGTTGTAGTATATGTACTACAACATTTTAACCGCAGGGCAGCATTGTCATGGCTACCTTTCAAAACGTGATTCGTTACTACAGCCGCTATCGCCGGGCGGCGGTGCTGAGCATTGCTGCCAGCAGCCTGTTTCAGCTGATTGACCTGGCGGTGCCCTACTGCATTGGTCAGATTCTCAATGTGATCTCTGAGCAACCCGTTGACCCTCTGAGTCAGGGGCTGGTTGATCGCTTAGCGGCGGGGGTAGGCTATCCGGCGGGGCCGGGGCTGGCGATCGCCTTCTTCCTAGCCATCATCTTTGTGGCTACCGTAGTGCGCGCACCCATTCAGCCCTGGCTAGGCGACTGGTTTCACTGGGATATTGCCCTGCGCACCCGGCGCGACCACTCTCGGTCAGTGGTGCGCAAACTCTTGACCCTGCCCCTGGGCTTCTACGATGAAAACAACCCTGGCCGCATCGCCGGGCGGGTGGCGCGGGGGCTGTCAAACCACACCTGGATCTACCCCGAAATTGCGGGTCAGCTGATTCCTAAGCTGATTCGCATCACCGGCATTGTTGTGCTGATTGCGTGGATTGACTGGCGCATCGCCCTGGTGTTTTTGGTGTCGTTCGTGGTGATTTTGGGCTTCAGCCTTAAAGACCTGATTCGGCTGAACAAAAAAGAGCAGGTGCTGGACAGCTATATCGAAAACACCGAGAGCCGCACGTCGGAGATTGTCACCAACATCAAGACGGTGAAGGCCTTTGCCACCGAGACCCAAGAGCTACAGCGGCAGAGCCAGCGCCTAGAGCGCGAATTCACCGTGGTCGATCGCATCATCCACCGGGGCTATGTCATTCTCACCACCTGGCAAGATTTCATCATTCAGGGCTGTGTGTTTGGCATTTTGGTGCTGACGCTGCTGGCGACCCTGCGGGGGCAGATCTCGCTGGGGCACTTTATCACCGCCCTGACGGTGTCGAGCATGGCCTACTCGGAGCTAGAGCCGATTAGCAACCTGGCGGAAATTTTTGCCCGGCGCTACGCCTCGATGCTGCGGTTCCACGAGTTTATGGCAGAGCCGCTGGGTACCGACGTGGTGAATCTAACCGATGCCCCCGAAAGCCTGCCCGCCTACCAGTTCACCGGCAAGGTGCACTTTGACCGGGTGAGCTTTGGCTACGATGCCGAAAAGCCGGTATTGCAGAATGTTGACCTGCTGATTGAGCCCTGTCAGACGGTGGCCCTGGTGGGGCGCTCTGGCTCGGGCAAGTCGACCCTGGTGAAGCTGCTGTTTCGCTATTTTGACCCCAGCAGTGGTCGCATTTTGATCGATGGCGAAGACATTCGTCGGCTAGATGTGACGGGCTACCGCCGCCGGCTGGCGATCGTGCACCAGGAAGTGGATGTGTTTAACGGCACTCTGCTCGACAATCTGCGGTACGGCAACCCCGCCGCTACTCTAGAGCAGGTGAATGAAGCCTGTCGCATCGCTCGGGTGGACGAGTTTATTCACCGTTTGCCTAAGGGGTACTACACCGTGGTGGGGGAACGGGGGGTGCGCCTCTCGGGGGGGCAGCGGCAGCGCCTGGGCATTGCCCGCGCCCTGCTGGTGAACCCTGACGTGCTGGTGTTTGACGAGGCCACCTCTAGCCTCGACTATGAGTCGGAGCGCTCGATTCAGCTGGCGATGGGCTCGATCTTAGGAACTCGCACGACGCTGATCATCGCTCACCGGCTCAGCACCGTGCGAGATGCCGACCAGATTGTGGTGCTAGAGGAGGGCCGCATTGCTGAGGTGGGCAACCACGAGCAATTGCTGGCCTGCGGCGGTATTTACCACCGCTTGCACGTGCTGCAAGAAACCGGCGAGCTGTTGAGCTGATCAAAAGCCCCTGGATGAAAGCATCCAGGGGCTTTTTGAGGGGCAATATGCTTTAGGTGCGGGCGTAATACCAAATCCCTGCTTAGCTACATCCGATCCGGCAGGGCGCATGCAATGCGCCCCTACGGTTTGGCTTTTTGGGAATCGGGGCTGTGTGATTTGGATTGGGTATAACCAGAATTGTTTTAGGGCATTGGCCCAATGCGCGAAAGCAGGGAACTGCGATCGCGCGCAGCACTGATCATGGCATCTAAACCCAGCCCGCCGACCGCTAATGCCGCCCCGTAGGCACCCACCCGATTACTGCTGTCGGCGGTATAAATTATGATGATCGCAATACTCACAAACAGCAGGCCCACCATGGCCGTCACCCATCGATAGGTCTTAGAGCTTGTGCCTCGGGAAGGTTTGGGTTTTTCCACTGGTTTACCTCTGGGGCTGCGGGATGGCTGCATGAATTATGCCCAATCAAAACTTTGCCCACCTCACCAAAACTGCGGTGATTTCTGGAAAATCGCCGCTTACCCTAACCCTTCACCTACCGGGGCCGCACCTTTTGCCTGAACTGTTCAATATCTACAACCTTGGGTGCCTGGGGCCTAGCCACCGCGCTAGCAGATTCTATTTCTAAGGCATCGAGCGGGGTCAACACAAACTGCCCCATGGGGCTGCTGCCCCCGTGGCTGACCAGATGAATAATTTGCGGCGCGGCCGCCCCGGAACACACCCAGCTGACCCCGTGCTGGTTGATGAGTAGGTGTTTATCGCGCAGGGTATGGCCCACGCCGTGGTCGTCGAAGTACTGTAGAATTTTGCGGATGGTCTGAAATGACAGATGCTGGCGCAGCCGACTGATGGCGCGAACTTCGAGAATTTGCTCCCAGGAGTAGAGGACTTCCAGCCGGGGAGGTTGCCCGACCCGCTGGGGCACAATGATGCCGGTTTTTTCGAGGTAGGCGAGGCGGCCTGGGCTGCTGCGGGCTAAGACAACGGCATGGCGGCGAGGAAACCAGTCCATAGCGGGCGCTCCAACACAAACGCTAGATGTGGGGCCAATACGGTCAACTCTACGCTATGGGTATAGAAATGTCCGGAGCGGGAAGAACTTTTTTGAAACTTTTGCAATCCTTTAAAAACAAAAAAAATGCGGAGCGCCCGTCCTGAAACGGATGCGGATACCCTAACGTTTTGTAAAATTTTCTTCGCAAGACAGGGCTTTTGTACTAGTTTTAGCCGCCGCTCACCGGGGGAATCAGCACCACCTCGTCGCCGTCGTGGAGCGGGGTATCTTCGGTAACAAACTGAAGATTGAGGCCTAGGCGGGTGCGATCGCGCCAGGGTTTGAGCTGGGGGTGGTCGGTCAGGGCGCGATCGCGCACCGCGCCCACCGTTGCCCCCGCAGGAAACTGCCACTGCACCTCGGCTACCCCGTAGGCTTCTTGGTAAATGGCAAACAGCTTAATGGTGACGGTGAGGGTGGACTCTCTATCGGGGGCGGTGGTCATGGGCGCTCCTGGTATGGTTCAAATTTTAAGCCAAAGTATTGGCAGCGTGGCCGACCTCACTATCCCCTTGGTTTCAGTATCCGTAACGTCGATGGCCTGGGCGATCGCCTGGGCCATAGTAAAACAATCTGAGTTCGGCTAGGTACCCAATGACCCGTTCTACATTCTCCCGCCGGGGCGATCGCCGCCCGCTGCTGATTGCCCTCGCCTTAGGAGCCGCCCTGATTGGTGGCTGTGCCGAGGTGCCGGAAATTGTGCTCAGGCAAGAGGCCATCTCTACTGAAGCTGATATGTCAATGGGCGGTGCTGCGCCTACGGCTGAAACCCAGGCGATCACCGCGGCCGCAGAGCCGGGTGCTGCGGATACGGCTAAACGGAGTGGCATCACCGAGCCGCCGGGTAACGACATTGGCCAGCCCACCCCTCAGCTGGTCAAGCAGGCCAGCCTGGTGCTGCTGCTGACCGATATCGATCAGGCGGTAGACCAGGTGCAAACCATTACCCAGCAGGCCCAGGGCGATATGCTCAGTCTGCAAGATTACCGTTCTCCCGAAGGGGCAGCCCAGCAGGTTGCTTTAACCCTGCGGGTGCCCCAGGCGGAGCTAGATCACGTGCTCAAGGCGCTACGGCCTCTGGGGACGGTGCAGCAGCAGTCGCTCACCGCTGAGGATGTGTCTAGCCAGCTAGTTGACCTCGACGCTCGGCTGAAGAACCTGCGTCAGTCTGAAACTGCCCTGCTGAAAATTATGGAGCGATCGGGCGAGATCTCCCACGTGCTGGAGGTGGCGCGGGAACTCAGCACGGTGCGCGAGACCATTGAACGAATGGCGGCCCAGCAGCAAAACCTCAGGCGTCAGGTGGCCTATGCTCAAATTAACCTAACCCTGCAAAGCCCTGTAACCCAGGTGCCCCCCCTGCGGCCTGTGGGCGAAACCCTGGGCAATACCTGGGAAGTTGCAACTCAATCGGTGAAGGCGTTCACCGTTGGCGGGTTGAAATTGGGTCTATGGCTGCTGGCCTTTGGCCCCTACTGGGTAGTGCTGGCGGCGGTTGGCTATGGCGGCTATCGGCTATGGCAGGGGCGCAGCATTCAGCCTGCCGTAGCCGAAACTGACAATAGTTAAGCGTCATCTAGATTGGCCGCTGCGTCTAGGACTGAAAGTCCTAGGCTCCAAGCAGAAATCCTCTGAAGAGGCTTGGGGGCCGACTACCCCAGTCTGCTTTAGCAGACTTGAGCGATCAGCCAGGGAGTTCACTCCCTGGTGGTCGTAGCCGAAGACCGGCAAATCATCACCGTTCTGGAGATTTTGCTGTATTCGACAGCCACCTTAACAGGGGTAGACTTCTAGTCCTAGGCGCAAAGCCGAAATCCTCTTCGAAGGATTTCGGACTGGCTACCCAGTCTGCTTTAGCAGACTTTCGCCATGGGCCAGGGAGTTTGCTGCCTGGTGGTTGTGGCCGGAGTCCCTTGGCCCATAGGCATTTTGAGAAAGGTCTCTTTAGGTAGATGCGGGCATTAAATTTGAGTGGGACAATTTACGAAATGCATGGCTGTTGAAAAATTGCAGCCCAGAGCATATTTTCCACAGAATGATTGCAAGGCGTTGATATCAGATCAATCAAGATCTGCTGATGCCCCATCAGATGCCCAGTTAGAATCTGTAATCCCGCTTCAAAAAGACAATTCTGTGGGTTGAACGGCCCTATAGATTGGGCTAATTTTTTAGGACTGCTTTATTTTCGTGGGTCAAGGTTTATTGCCCTTGCGCTAAACCGTTTGGCTTCACATTATTGAGAGGCTGATATGAGAATTGCCCAGGTTACACCCCTGTGGGAGCAAGTGCCGCCGCTGGCCTACGGCGGTACCGAGATAGTGGTGAGCTTACTCACTGAAGAGCTAGTGCGCCGTGGCCATCAGGTAACGCTGTTTGCCTCGGGAGATTCGCACACGCTGGCCTCACTAGAGCCGGGGTGCGATCGCGCTCTGCGCCCCTTGGGGGTTTTGCCCCCTGCCTATGCTGGGTACGAGCAGCGCCAGCTTGTAAAGGTCTTTAACCGCGCCAGCGACTTTGACATCATCCACTCCCACATGGACTCGGCGACCCTGGCCCACGCCCATCACAGCCTAACCCCGGTGGTACACACCCTCCACGGCCCCTTTAGCGCTGCTTCAGAAAAACTCTTTAGCCAATATCGGCGACAAAATTTGGTCAGCGTGTCGCAATCGCAGCAGCGCCACGAGCTGGGGCTAAACTATGTGGCCACGGTCTACAACGCGATCGCCATCGACCAGTTTGATTTTTATCCTCAGCCCCAAGAGCCGCCCTACCTGGCTTTTTTGGGCCGCATGTCGGTGGAAAAAGGCCCCCACCTGGCGATCGAGATTGCCAAGCGCAGCGGCTGGCGGCTGAAAATGGCGGGCAAAATTGACTTTGAAAACCGCGATTTCTTTGATCGCAAAGTGGCTCCCCACATCGATGGCGAGCAAATTACGTTTTTGGGGGAGGTCACCCCGCCCCAGAAAAAAGCCCTGATAGGCGACGCTATGGCGACGCTGTTCCCGATTACCTGGCCCGAACCCTTTGGCCTGGTGATGACTGAGTCAATGGCCAGCGGCACCCCGGTGATTGCCATGGCCCTGGGGTCGGCCCCAGAGATCGTAGCGGATGGCGAGACCGGGTTTCTGTGCTCCAGCGTAGACGACTGCGTGGCGGCGGTGGCCAAAGTTCATCGCCTGAGCCGCCAGGCCTGCCGCGACCATGTAGCGCTCAACTTTGGCGTGGGGCGCATGGTAGATGGCTATGAAGCGGCATATCGGCAGGTGATGGGCGCTCACACTCAACCCACCAGCAAAGCCCGCACCCTTGATGTACTAGCCGGGCGAGCCGAGCGATCGGGGCCGGTGGGCGTGGAGGTGTAGCGGTTATCCAGACAGGGTTTAGTATGATTGCCGGGCTGATGAGGTCTAGGCTAAGCGCAATAGACAACATCCCAAGGAACTGACCATGACCGAGCCTACTAATCTGGGCGCGCTGGGTTTTGACTCAGCGGCATCGTCCCTCAATCTTGTCGAGATGGATGGTCGCACCTTTGCCCCCGCCCAGCAGGTGCCGATTCCTGAGTGGCCCTGCACCACCACCCGGCGGCAGCAGCCGACCCTGACCCTCAAAGACAATGACCTGTTTTTGATCACCGATACCCTGGGCAACATCGCCTGCGGCGATGATCAGGCGCTCTCTAGCCTAGGTTTGTTTTGTCGAGATACGCGATTTCTCAGTCGGTTAGAGCTGCAATTTGAGGGGTTGACCCCGGTTTTGCTCAGCAGCACCTCCCAGCGGGGGTTTGCTCTGTCGGCCCTGTGCGGCAACCCCTATATTGCGGGGGAGAATGGTGCGGGGGAGCATGGCAGGCGCGAAATTCGGGCCGAAACTATTGGCATCCAGCGCGATCTGGTGCTGCAAGGAGGGCTGTTTGAGGAGCTGGCCCTGACCAACTACAGCACCGAGCCGGTGGAGTTTGAGCTGAGCCTCAGCTTTGACGCTGACTTTGCCGATCTGTTTGAAATTCGCGGGCGGGTGCGGCAGCACGCTGGCACCCTGCTGCGCTCGATTCGCCTCCCTGGAGAGGCCACTGCTGAGCCAGTTTCCCTTTCGAATGACGGCGTGATGACGGGCGCAGGGGACGAACTCACCCTTGCCTACCAGGGGGTAGACCAGCTGCTGATGGAGGCGAGAATTCAGTTTTACCAGCGCCCCCCCGACCAGTTTAAGGGCTACACGGCAATCTGGCGGGTGGCGCTGCAACCCCATGGCACCGAGGTGTTGGGCTATCGGCTCCAGCCCTTTCTAGACAACCACCCGGCTTCGACGGTGGGGCTACCCGCCACCCTGAGCCAGGCGCTGGCGGCCGAAACCATGGAAGAGCAGCAGTGGCGGGAGGGGGTGACGGCCATTCGCACCGACAACCGGGCGCTCAACCAGATCATTGAGCGAGCCGAGCAGGACACCTACCTGCTGGGGCAGACCTTTGGCGAGGGCAAGGTGCTCTCGGCGGGTATTCCCTGGTTTGCCACGCTGTTTGGCCGCGACTCGCTGATTGCGGCGATGCAGACGCTGATGTTTAACCCGGCCCTGGCCCGCCAAACCCTGGTGGTGCTGGCCGAGTACCAGGGGCAAAAGGACGATGACTGGCGCGAAGAAGAACCGGGCAAAATTCTCCACGAGATGCGGTTTGGCGAAATGTCGCGCAGCGGCGAGGTGCCCCACACCCCCTACTACGGCACCGTCGATGCCACTCCCCTGTGGCTGATGCTCTACGCCGACTACTACGCCTGGAAGGGCGATCGCCCCCTGCTCGAAGACCTCTGGCCCCACGCCCTGGCCGCCATGGACTGGATCGATCGCAGCCTGGAGAAAACCGGCTACGTCACCTACCTGTGCAAGTCGCCAGGGGGCCTGG
>JBBSLR010000107.1:0-8263 GCA_038255045.1 Phormidesmidales cyanobacterium | reverse complement strand
GGGCCATGCCCGCCCACTCCGCCGGTTCTGTAATGGCCCCGGCCCTCACCCACACATCTGCCACCACCACGGGCGTTGCCGCAATCTCTTGGTGGATCAGGGTCAGTCCATTTTCTAAACAAATCACGCTGGCGGGAAAATCAACCGAATTCAACGGCCCAAGCCTTTAAAACACACATCATCAAACTTTTGAGCTACGCCAAGTCCAGCTCGAGATCGGTAGCTTTTTTCCAGGCAGAACTCCCCAGGCAGAACTCCACTTCTGGACTTGGATCAGGTTTAGCTGGGTAAACTGCCCCAGAGTTAGGCCCCAGAGGTAGCTCTCTGCCGCAGGTTAACCCTGCTGTCAATACTAACGTTCAAGTAAGCTAAATCACACTTTCGCGACTCACCCTCAAGGCTCAAACAACAATTCCCCCATCCAACCGGACAGGGGAACGTCGAAAAGTTTACTTTTTTAAGCTTACTTTTTTAAATATTAAGGGTCCCACCGCAGCGCCGTCTTACCTCAGTTTCCGACCTGGGAAAACCAGGTGGGTGCCTTAGCACTTGGCTTAAAGTTTCCGAGTACAAGCTCGGTCTACTGCCGCCGGTGCAGTTTGGCTCCCGTTCGGAACAAACATAGATCGACAAACATTGTTGGCAGTCACCAACGCCGTAGTGGAACTGTACCCATCATAACCAACAGCCTGGGGCAAACCGCAAGGGGAAAACCGACCTTTCTCTGGGCCGCTATCCTAACCGCCGTGATCTAGCCGCTGTGATCTAATATGGCAGCACCGGCCTGCGCCCAGTATTTTGCCCCTGTAAGGTTCTATGGTTCCTGACGACTCTGCCCCTGCTGCCGTAGCGGCTGCTGCTGTACCCAATCCAGCCGCGACCGAGGCTTTAGCTGCCGACCCGCCGCCAATCGCACCGGCCCCAGCCCAGCCCAGGGGACCGGCCCCACCAATTGATCCTCGTACCCAGCTGCGGCTGCGCGGCGAAGCCGATCACCTGGTGCTGCTCATGCCCAATGGCTCTGAGGCAGAATCTGGTGCCCTGGCCTGGGGCGAGCTATTGCAACACTTCAAGCAGCGGCTCAACGGCGGAGAAAGATTTTGGCAGCCCCATACGGTGGTGCATCTGGCCGCCCGCGATCGCCTGCTCGATGCCCGCCAGCTCCAGTCTTTAGAAGAGCTGCTCTCCGCCGCCCAGCTCACCCTCAAGCGGGTGATTACCAGCCGCCGCCAAACGGCGATCGCCGCCGTTACCGCTGGCTACTCGGTCGATCAGCTGGCGGCGGAAGATAGCCTGGTGCAGTCGCCCCCGCCCCCCGGCCAGCCCCTGGCGGAGCCGCTGTACCTGCAAACCACGGTGCGATCGGGCACAGAAATTCGCCACCCCGGCACGATCATTGTGCTGGGGGATGCCAATCCCGGCAGCTCGCTGGTGGCCGAGGGCGACATTTTGGTTTGGGGCCGCTTGCGGGGCACGGCTCATGCGGGGTCGGGGGGCGATCGCAGTCGCTGCATCATGGCTCTGCAAATGCACCCCACCCAGCTGCGCCTGGCCGACCTGGTGGCCCGCGCCCCCGATGGCCCCACCAGTCAATACCTGCCCGAGGTGGCCTACGTGGGCGACAACGCCATCCGCATTGCCCAGGCCCAGGCCTTTGCCCGCCAAAACTTCGACGCCACCCTGGGGCAGGGGGCACAGCTCACCGATGCGTTTAAGGTCTAATTCGCAGTCCTCAGCCTGCGCCTATGGCGTATCATTAACGGTTGTTTTCGTCAGGCAGTTGGTTCCTTAAGGAAAGTTGGGTTCGTCCATGACTCGCATTATCGTAATGACCTCGGGCAAAGGGGGCGTCGGCAAGAGCACCTGCACCGCCAACCTGGGCATGGCCCTGGCCCAGCGCAATCAGCGGGTTGCCGTCGTCGATGCCGACTTTGGCCTGCGCAACCTCGACCTGCTGCTGGGGCTAGAAAACCGCATTGTCTACACCGCCCTCGACGTGCTGGCGGGCGACTGCTCGGTAGAGAAAGCCCTGGTCAAAGACAAGCGCCAGCCCACCCTGGGCCTGCTGGCCGCCGCCCAAAACCGCAACAAAGAAGCCATCACCCCCGAACAAATGAAAGAGCTGGTGGCGGGTCTGGCCCCCAGCCACGACTTTATTTTGATCGACTGCCCGGCGGGGATTGAGATGGGCTTTCAGAATGCGATCGCCCCGGCTAAAGAGGCGATCGTCGTCACCACCCCCGAAATTTCTGCCGTGCGCGATGCCGACCGGGTGATTGGCCTGCTCGAAGCCAACGATGTGAAATTTACCAAGCTGCTGATCAACCGCATCAAGCCCAAGATGGTGCAAGAAGACCAGATGATGTCGGTGCGCGACGTGCTCGATATTCTCGCCGTGCCCCTGCTGGGGGTGGTGCCCGACGACGAGCGGGTGATTGTGGCCTCTAACCGGGGCGAGCCGCTGGTGCTCGACAAGCAGCTGTCGTTGGCGGGGGTCGCCTTTAACAACATTGCTCGCCGCCTGGTGGGCGAAGAGGTGCCGCTGATTGACCTCAACGCCACCCACGACGATCTGTTTAGCCGCCTGCGCCGATTTTTTCGGGGCTAGGCCGCTGTCTCAGCGGGTCTGCTGAAGCCCATTTCTGCTGAAGCCCATTCAAGAGCATAAATCCGGTGTTTGATGTTTTTTTACCCAGCCGCCAGTGCCGATGCTAAGCGAACTTCTCGATAAGCTGTTTAACCGCAACCGCAACCTCTCCAGCCGGGCCGAGGTGAAACAGCGGCTGCAATTTGTGCTGGCCCACGATCGCGCCGACCTCACCCCCGAGGTGGTCGAAAAAATGCGCCAAGAAATTCTCGAGGTGGTCTCCCGCTACGTCGAGCTAGACCAAGAGCACCTAGAATTTACCCTCGAAAGCGACCAGCGCATGACCGCCCTGATCGCCAACCTGCCCATCCGCCGGGTGCGCCCTGAGCTGCCCCCAGTGGAAGCGATTGTTTCTGCTGCCGCTGTACCTGACTCTGCGCCTGAACCTGATCTTGCCCCCGCTGCCACTGCCACCAGCGCTGCCCCGCTTGAGCCTGGGGCTGCTGAGCCTGGGGCTGAGAAAGCTGCGGAACCCATAATATCGACTGAAAATACAGCGTCCATCGAATCTCAGGCGTTTACCGACCCCACAAAACCTGCCATCACCACCGATGAGTAACGCTGCCGACGCCTGTGCTTCCCTGGCTGCCTGTGTAGATGCTCTGGCGCTCAACACCATTCAGCGCCACGTGTTTCTTTGCGCCGACCAGACTAAGCCCAAGTGCTGCGACAAAGCCGAGAGCATCGTCGCTTGGGACTACTTAAAGAATCGTTTAAAGGAATTGGGGTTGGATCGGCTTACGGCGGAGCACTCTACCTCTGTCTTTCGCACCAAGGCCAACTGTCTGCGGGTTTGCCACCGGGGGCCAATTTTGCTGGTCTACCCTGAGGGCGTCTGGTACCACAGCGCCACCCCAGCGGTGATTGAGCGCATCATTCAAGAACACCTGATCGGCGGCCAGATCGTCGAAGAGTTTGCCTTCTTGGAGCATCCTTTAACCGCAGCTGAGGATTAAGTCAGCGATTGAGGATCTTCTAAGCCCTGAGCACCAGCAGTATCTCCGCAGAAGCTTGGTATAATCCCCGGCAGACCTATGGGGTAACAACAGCATGGCAGACTGGCGGGTGATTGAGGGGGGCATTACGGCACCCAAAGGATTTCAGGCAGCGGGGATTACCGCAGGGCTCAAACCCTCTGGTGCGCCTGACCTGGCGCTGATCTATTCAGACTGTGAGGCGATCGCAGCGGGGGTCTTTACCACCAGCCACGTGCGCGCCGCCTGCGTCGACTACTGCCGCCAGCGCCTCGAAGCCCGCCCCAGCGCCCGCGCCATTCTGATCAACGCGGGCCAGGCCAACGCCTGCACCGGCAACCAGGGCTGGGTAGATACGGTCGAAAGCGCCGCCTCACTAGGCTCTGCCCTCAACCTGCCCCCCGAAACCGTGCTGATCGCCTCCACCGGGGTAATCGGCCAGCGGATCAAAATGGAGCAGCTCAAGGCGGGCATCCCCTCCCTGGTCGAAAGCCTTTCCGCTGAAGGCTCTGAGGCCGCCGCCGGGGCGATCGTCACCACCGACCTGGTGACCAAGACCATCGCCATGGAAACCACCATTCACGATCGCCCCGTGCGCATTGGCGGCATCGCCAAGGGCTCGGGCATGATTCACCCCAACATGGCCACCATGCTGGCCTTTGTCACCTGCGACGCCACCGTGTCGCCCACCCTGTGGCAAGACATGCTGCGCCGCGCCGCCGATCGCAGCTTTAACCAGATCACCGTTGACGGCGACAGCAGCACCAACGACACCCTGATCGCCCTGGCCAACGGCGAGTCGCGCACCCCCGCCATCACCGACGAGGGGGCCGAGGCCGATCAGCTCGAGGCCATGCTCACCGCCGTCTGCCAATACTTAGCCAAGTGCGTCGCCCGCGACGGCGAAGGGGCCACCTGTTTAATCGAAGTCAGCGTCAGCGGGGCTGCCACCGCCGCCGCTGCGGGTCAGGTGGCCAAGGCGATCGCCGGGTCATCGCTAGTGAAGTCGGCGATCTTTGGCCACGACCCCAACTGGGGCCGCATTGCCGCCGCCGCCGGGCGGGCCGGGGTCACCTTTGACCAGAACGACCTGCGGGTGCAGCTGGGCGACATGGTGCTGATGGAGCACGGTCAGCCTCTGAGCTTTGATCGCCCCGCCGCCAGCGCCTACCTGACGGCGGCTACCCAGGGCGAATACCTCAAGACCGACACCGTTGCCATTGGCGTCAGCATTGGCGATGGCCCCGGCAGCGGCATGGCCTGGGGCTGCGACCTGAGCTACGACTACGTCAAAATCAACGCCGAATACACCACCTGATCCCACATCCGAATCGCCCCACCCCGATTCCCAAAAGGCCAAACCGTAGGGGCGTTGGCACAGCCGAGCCAGAGGCTCCATAGTGTGAGCCCAGAGGAACCGGGGATAACCAAACAGGATTTAGTGACGCCGGGTTGCTTTGCCCTGAAGCCGAGCTTTCATGCGCTGGGCCGACAGGGCGCAGCCGACGGCGGCCCCTTTGACCAGGTGTCCATGGATCAGATGCCCCTCGGTCAGGTGAACACAGCAATCGCACCTGTCCACAATCAGGCAGGTCATCCTCACGGCGTGGCCCTGGGGGCTGGGGATATCTAGTTATTGCGCTATCTTGACAGTGATGCGGCTTAACCTGCTATATTACGAAAGCGATATCGATGGGGTGTCGCCAAGTGGTAAGGCACCGGGTTTTGGTCCCGGCATTCCTAGGTTCGAATCCTAGCACCCCAGTTTTTAGTCATCTTCATCCTCTTCGTCTTCGATTGCCTGAATGGCGATGAGAATTTCTTCTTCCTGGACTTCAAAGTCTGCTTCAGACAGCTCGCCCATATCAAAGGAGAGTTGCAGGGCCAGCAGCTGCTTTTGCAGACTCTCTAGATCGTTGGTAGACACATCGGCCTGTTCTAGAAGCTTGTTGGCCACCCAGCTCACCCCCTCGATGGGGCCAAGCACAGGGGCAAAGAGAAGTTTGAATAGCATGGGGGCAGGGGGATAAAGGGTTTTTAGGTATCGGGTTTCAGGTATCGGGTTTCAGGTTTCAGGTCTTGCCCGATACCCAGCACCCGATACCTCAATCCCCTAATTGAGCTGGGCAAAGTTATAAGGGGCGGTAAAGTTGTTGTAGCGAATTCGCAGGCGATCGCCAAAGGTAGCGTCTACGGCATCCACAACCTCGCTAAATGCCGCCTCGCTCTCCCACGAAATCAGGTAGGCGGCGTTGTAGATCATCACATCAGTCTGGGGAGCGTTTTCCAGCACGTCCTTGGCCAGCGGTGTCAGCGCCTGACTAAACTGGTCGATGATTCCCTGCTTGCGCTCCTCCAGGGCCACCTCAATCTGCTGGCCAATGAAAATCACCTGCTCCATGCCCAGCTGGGTGCCTTCGAGCTGGTCACGCTGGGCGCGAAGATCGGCATTTTCGGCCATCATGAGCTCTAGCTCCGTGGAAGGCTCCCACTGCACTTTAATGCTCACCTCACGACAGCCGTCGAGCCGCCCAAACAGCTGGGTGAGATCCTCCGCGTAGGGGTCAACCAGGTCTACTTGCACCTGCTCCCAGCTCTCCACAATCAGACCAAACTGGAGCGGCAGCAGGGTGCGGTAGCCCTGTTCCATGGCGGCTTCTAGCACCTTTTCGTGGCCCAGCAGGTTTTTGCGGCTCGACAGATAGCGCTTTTGGCAAGCAATCGAATAAAGAAACGTGAAGTCGCCCAGCTGCTGGGCCTGCACCACCTGCCCGTCTAGCCCCTCTAAGGGTAGCTCAGCCGGGCCAGGGGCCGGAAAAATGCCGTATAGATAATAGCGATCGGCCATGACTCTCTCGTGATTCTCTTGGGGGAATGCCTTTAGGGTGCCCAAACTCTGGGGCCTGCTATAGAAAGACCTGTTACAGAAAGGCTTGCTACAGAGGCTGTGATCGCCGGCTAGATTCTTTAGCATGTCTATCTCAAGGGGTTAATCGCTATAGTGTTTGAGGCATTAAACCTGATCCAAGCTCCCGAACTGAACCGGGTATATCTTGGCCGATAGAAAGGTAACAACCATGACGCAGGCATCTGGGGCCACCCCCATTCTCCACAGCGCTGGCCTTTGGAGAGACTCAATCAAACGGCTGCTGTCTCTGGTGCTGGTGCTGCTGCTGAGCCTGACGGCCACGGGCTGCAACCTCAGCCAGTTTGCCCAAGCCAGTGCCGATGTGCCCCGGCTGGTGCTCAGCGTGATCAGCGATCCCAAAACCTTCAACCCCATTCTCAGCCAAGAGTCGCCCAACATTTTTGGCTTCACCTTTGAGGGGCTGACCACCACCGATGGCGTCAGCGGCGAAACGGTGCCTGCCCTGGCTGAAAGCTGGGAAATTACCGACGAAGGCAAAATTCTGGTGTTTACCCTGCGCGAAGATCTGCGCTGGTCAGACGGCGAACCCCTCACCGTAGACGATGTGGTGTTTACCTACGACGTCCTGTTCAACCCCGACATTCCCACCAACAGTCGAGACGGGTTTCGCATTGGCACCGAGGGACTTTTCCCTGAGGTCAGCAAGCTAGACGATCGCCGGGTGCAGTTCACCCTGCCCGAGCCCTTTGCCCCCATGCTAGAAAACACCAGCCTGAATATCATTCCGGCCCACATCCTCCAGCCCACTGTGGAGGGCGACGATGGCCAGGGCAACCCGCTGTTTCTCGCCACCTGGGGCACCGACACGCCCCCCGGTCAGATTGTCGGCAACGGCCCCTACCGCCTGACCCAGTATGTGCCTGGCGAACGGGTGATTTTTGAGCGCAACCCCTACTACTGGCGGCAAGACGACCAGGGCAAATCCCAGCCCTACATCGATCAAATTGTCTGGCAAATTGTGAGTTCTACCGATACGGCGTTCTTTCAGTTTCGCTCTGGCGGGCTTGACTCAGTGGGGGTATCGCCCGACTTTTTCTCGCTGCTCAAGCGCGAAGAAGCGCGGGGCAACTTCACCATCTACAACGGCGGCCCTGGCTTGGGCACCAACTTTTTTGCCTTTAACCTCAACCGAGCCAGCCGCAACGGTAAGCCCCTGGTTGACCCGATCAAGTCGGCCTGGTTTAACAGCGTAGCCTTTCGCCAGGCGGTCTCCTACGGCATTGACCGCGCCACCATGGTAAACAACATCTTTCAGGGGCTAGGGGAGCCCCAGACCTCACCGATCTCGGTGCCCAGCCCCTTCTATGCGCCGCCCGAAATGGGCCTTCTCACCTACGACTACGACCTCGAAAAGGCCAAAGAGCTGCTGCTAGCCGAGGGCTTCCAGTACAACTCTGCCGGCGACTTGTTAGACGCCGACGATAACCGGGTGCGCTTTACCCTGATCACCAACTCGGGCAACAAGATTCGCGAGTCGATTGGGGCGCAGATTAAGAATGACCTAGCTCGGCTCGGTATTCAGGTTGATTTTCAGCCCTTAGCCTTCAACGCCCTGGTTGACCGCCTCACCGACAGTCTAGAGTGGGATGCCTTTGTGCTGGGGCTGACGGGCGGGCTAGAACCCAACGGCGGTGCCAACGTGTGGCTGCTCGATGGCGCGCTCCACGCCTTTAACCAAAACGCTGGGCCGGGGCAAGATCCCCTAGAGGGCTG
>JBBSLR010000106.1:0-8290 GCA_038255045.1 Phormidesmidales cyanobacterium | reverse complement strand
GGGCCTACCTGATGCGCTTGTTTCGGCTGAAATCATCGTCTCCCCGAGAGAAAAAATGACCACTAAGCCCGTTGTGCACCACGCTCTACCCGCCGACCTCAAGCCCGATCGCCTGCCCCAGCACGTGGCGGTAATTATGGATGGCAACGGGCGCTGGGCCAAGCAGCGGGGGCTGCCGCGCATTATGGGCCATCGGCGCGGGGTAGACACCCTCAAGACCCTGCTGCGCTGCTGCCGCGACTGGGGGGTGGGGGCGCTGACCGCCTACGCCTTTTCGACCGAGAACTGGGGCCGACCGGTGGAAGAGGTGGATTTTTTGATGGCGCTGTTTGAGCGGGTGCTGCGCCAGGAACTGCTGGAGATGATGGCAGAGAACGTTCGCATTCGGTTTGTGGGCAACCTGGCGGCACTGCCCCGATCGCTCCAGGGCGAGATTCATCAGGCGGTGACCCAAACCCGGAGCAACCAGGGCATTGAGTTTACGGTGGCCACCAACTACGGCGGCAGGCAGGAGATTGTGCAGGCCTGTCGGGCGATCGCAGAACAGGTGCAGCGGGGCGAACTCGACCCCAGCGCCATTGACGAGGCTCTAATCAGCCGCCACCTCTACACCGCTGAGATCAGCGACCCCGACCTGCTGATTCGCACCAGCGGCGAAATGCGGATCAGCAACTTCTTGCTGTGGCAGCTGGCCTACGCCGAGATCTACGTCACCGATACCCTCTGGCCCGACTTTGACAGCTCGGAGTTTCACCGGGCGATTGCGGCCTATCAACAGCGCGATCGCCGGTTTGGTAAAGTGAAAAACTAGCGTGATCAAGCATACGTTCGCCTATAGACTCTCCCCAGAGATCCACCCTGCCCCCCTTAAAAAGGCAGAGTGGTTTCATACAGGCGTAGAAAGATGAGGATGGACTGAGTCATTAAAAAGGGGGCAGGGGGGATCTTCGGGGTGTACTTTACCCGAGTGAGATCCGCTATAGGTGCCTTAATGGTTTCTTAAGGTATTAATTTCTATTCCTTAATTTGTGGGCCAGTGCCTTTCTGTAGGCTTATCTTGGTAGAAGGCACGGTTCACTCGACCTCATCAACCTAACTCCTGGGCTATGACAACTGTTCTTGAATTTTTGGTAAATGGTGGGCCAGTCATGGTGCCCATCATGGGGTGCTCAGTGCTGACCATTGCCACCGCCCTCGAGCGCGCCCTGTTTTGGACCAAGCTGCTGCGGCGCGAAGACCAGGTGGTCAGCGAGGTGCTCGACACCTCCCGCCGCGACCTGAGCCAGGCGGCGGCGATCGCCGCCCAGTCCCAAGACTTGCCCATCGGTCGGTTTTTGCTCGCCCCCCTGCGGCTCAAGCAGCCCTCCCCCGACACCTTTCGCCTGGCGATGGAGACTGCGGGCGATCGCGAGTTCGTCAAAATGCGCCAGGGCGACAAAATTTTAGAAACCATCGTTGCCGTTGCCCCCCTGCTGGGCCTGCTAGGTACCGTCACCGGCCTAATCGCCACCTTTGGCAACCTCAACATTGGCGGCGGCGGCGGCGGTGAACAGGCCAGCGCGGCGGCAGCGGGCATTGGCGAGGCGCTGATTACCACTGCTGCCGGTATGGTAGTCGCGATTATGGCGCTGCTGGTGTTCCGGGTCTTGGTTAGCCTCCAGGCCCAGCAGATGGACTACTTTTCTGACGCGGGCAACGATCTAGAGCTAATCTACCGCCAGTACTGGTACGAGCCTGCTCTGCTCGCCAACGAGCGGAGCCACTCGGGCGAGTTAATCAGTACTGGCGATCGCCTAGGATAGTTCTATGCGTTTTAAGTCGAAGGCCGCTCCGCCGCCCCCCCAGGTTGACCTGATCCCCATGCTGACAGTGATGATGGGGATTCTGGCCTTTTTTGTCGTTGTTACCCTTACCCTGGGCAGCGAAAAGCTGATCGACGTCCAGCTTCCGGCTGAGCAGCCAGACAACGCGCCGCCGCCCCTGCCCGCCGACCCGTTCATCGTAGAACTGGTGGGCGAAAACCAGGTGCAGCTCAACGGCCAGCCTGTGGAAGTAGACGCCCTCAAGGGCCAGATGGAGGCTTACCTCAGCCGCAACCCTGAAAACATCGTGTTTTTGCTGCCCGACCAAGACCTACCCTACGAGCAGGTGATGCAGTTTTTGGGCGAAATGCGCTCCGTGGGCGGCAGTCGTGTCTCCCTAGCCATCGAAGAGTGATGATTTGCCGGTCTTCGGCTACGACCACCAGGGAGTGAACTCCCTGGCTCCTCGCTCAAGTCTGCTAAAGCAGACTGGGGGAGTCGGCCCCCAATCCTCTTCAGAGGATTTCTGCTTGGATCCTGGGACTTTCAGGCCTAGGCTCAGCGGCCAATCTGGCGATCCCGACCTGCGGTCTGGGCCA
Organism: Phormidesmidales cyanobacterium; assembly: GCA_038255045.1. Classification (GTDB taxonomy): domain Bacteria; phylum Cyanobacteriota; class Cyanobacteriia; order Phormidesmidales; family Phormidesmidaceae; genus Nodosilinea. The sequence continues at coordinate 5,889 of JBBSLR010000106.1, read as the reverse complement.
CCTTAACAGGGGTAGTTTTCAGGCTTAAGTTCAGAGATACCTGTAGGGTGCATCCGCGCAGCGATGCACCGCCCAGAGTTTGCTAGATCCTACTTCTGAGCCGACTGTAGCGCTAGCATCACCTCGCCATCGTGGGGCTGAGCCTGAGCCGCCGTCAGCGCATAGAACAACGCCTCATAGCGATCAATCGCGCGCTTAGCCGAGTAGTGCTCTAGGGCATACTGGCGACCTCGGCGGGCCAGGTACTGGGTCTTTTCGGGGTTGTGATACAGGTCAAGAATGCCCTTGGCTAGAGCGGTGGGGCTTTCAGGCTCGACTACAAGGCCGCCGCCGCTGGCCATTACCGCCTGGGCAGCGGTGCCGTGGCCCGGCACTGACGCCAAGATCGGCCGACCGCTCGCCAGTAGCACCTGGGTCTTAGAGGGCATGTTAAAACCCACCACCCCGTGCTTTTGCAAAATTAACCCCACGTCAGCCGCGGCCAGCAGATCGGGCAGCTCGGCGCGGGGCACGAAGGGCAGCAGCGATAGGTTGGTCAGCCCTAGCTTCTGGCGCAGGGCTTCTAGGGCGGCCAGCCGTTTGCCTTCCCCCACAATCACCATTTGAATGTCTGGGTAGGCGGTCAACGCCTGGGCCGCACCCAAGGCAGTGGTGATGCCCTGGGTTTCAGCGATATTGCCGGTGTAGAGCACCACAAACTTGTCTTGCAGCTGGTGGCGCTGGCGAAACTGGCTGCAACTCTGGGGTTTGGGCGCAATAAAGTCAACATCTACCCAGTTGGCGATCGTCGTCATTTTTTCCTTGGGCACGCCCTTCGCCCGCAGGTTATCGCGAAAGCTCTGGGCAATCACGCTAATGTGGGTGGCGTTGCCATAGGCAAACCTCTCGAGCCGCTCAAACAGGCGAATGGCCCAGGGATTGCTGAGCAACCCGGTCTGCACCGCCGCCTCGGGCAAAATATCTTGCAAATTGAGCACGCTGGGGCACTGAAACAGCAGCTTGAGGGCGGCCACGGGCAGGCAGGCGGGTAGCGAGGGGCTAGCGTTGAGCATAATGTCGGGCCGCCAGCCCTGCAGCGCCGGCCATAGACTGAGCGTAATAAAGCTCGACTCCAGCAGCAGCCGCCCCACCAGGCCTCGTTTGGTGCGCGTCAGCACGAAGCAGCGCTGTACAGTTACCCCGTTGCGCTCTTCAGTGGTGTAGAGCTGTCCGCGATACTCACGGTAGATGGTGCGCTCAGGATAGTTGGGCATGGCGGTTACCACCCGCACCTGGTGCCCCCTGGCCGCTAGCCCCTCGGCCAGTTCGGTCATCAGCGGCGCAATGCCGATGGGCTCAGGGTGGTAGTTATAGGAATAAATCAAAATTCGCATGGACAAGACCTGTGGCAGAAAACTACTTGCACAACGCTGGGGCAGTCACTGGGGTTAGTCGACGGGCTAGGCGGGGTTCCGGTAGGAATAGCTTGCTTCCACTAGACTGAAGGTAAGAGATTAGATCCGGGCAGGCTGAGCTTGATTCACAAAAAGTTTGGCATCGGTTAGCTTCACCCTATGAAAGCTGGCGCGGGGGATGTTGTCTCTAATGTGACAAGCCATCAAACCAGCCTGGGCTGTCGATAGCTCCAGCATACCCAGGGGTGCTAGCTGCACTAATGGGTGATTTTACAGAAAACCTGCTGCTCATCGGGCCAAGCTGGGTCAAGTCTTGCTGTTTCCTGCTGCGCGCTGCGAGTTTCTACTATGGTTTGGAATCCTCTGCGACTGCTCAAAACCCTAGTGCACTTTCAGGTGCTCGGCCCCCTCGGCAACGTGCTGTCCAGCCTGCCCGGTATTACAGATTCAGGTAGCCCCGTGATCAAGACCCTAGACCCTGTCGATCAAGTGCCGTTGCCGGCCGTCTGGCTGCTAGGCGAGGCGGCAAACTGGGCCGACCGCCTGAGTCAACGACTAGAACCTCTGGGCTATCGGGTGACAACCCAGCCGTTAGAGCATGGATCTGCCCTGGTAAACGTGCCTCTGGTCGTGGGGCAGGGCGCTGAGCTGGTCGCAGATTTGGTGTCTATGCTGAAGCCGTTGGCGACCTACCAAGAGGGCACCCTGGCTGATTTTCGACAGCCTGACCCGGCGACTGCGGCCCTCTGGGGCAGCCTTGACGATGGGGTGATGGGGGGCGTTAGCGCCAGCCAGGTGCAGTGGCAGCATGGCCTGCGGTTTACGGGCCAGGTGTCGACGGCCAACAGCGGCGGGTTTGCCTCCATTCGCACCCGCAACCTAGAGCCGCCCCTAAACCTGGCGCAGTGGCAGGGTGTCGTGCTCTGCGCCCAGGGCGACGGCCAGCGCTACAAATGGATTTTGCGCGACACCCCCGGCTGGGAAAGTCTGGCCTACTGCCGATCCTTTGATACTGAGGCGCAGCAGGTGACGACGGTGAGAATACCGTTTCTAGATATGGTGGCGACCCGTCGCGCCCGCACGGTGCCTGAAGCTAGCTCCCTGAATCCGGCACAGCTGCACTCGATGCAGCTGATGCTGAGCAAGTTTGAGTACGATGGCGACCTTAACCCAGCCTTTCAGGCGGGCGCGTTTGGCTTGACGGTGGAGCGGCTCGGGGTATACCGCCAGGGGCCAAAGCCTGTGGTCGTGCTGCCTGGGGGAAATGCTGAGCTGGGGCCACAGCTAGCGGCGGCGGGACTGACGGGGGTGATTCCCCAGGGGAGCAGTTTTGCGGTGATTGGAGCAAACGACAAGCTGCCGCCAGAGGTGACTCCGGCGGCAGTGGAAACAATACTCGGCCCTCAATAGGCTGACCGCATGTCGCCGCGCTCGGCGCGGGCGCTTTCTTTGGCCTTGGCGGCACTCTTTTTGAGGGCTTCGAGGCGCTTAATATAGCGATCGCGCTGACGCTTTTTGGGGGTTTGCTCGATCAGGGTTTTGAGGGCGCTACCCAGGCTTTTGTAGGCATTGGGCAGGGTGTAGCCAAAGCGGGTGGCAATGGCGATCGCCCGTTCGTCGGCGCTGATGCTCTCTTGCAGGGTCTTTTGGTTGTTGTTGCGCTTGTAGAGCCGCCAGCTCGAAAACCCACACAGCCCCATGGCCAGCATCAGCAGCAGACCGTCTTGCACCCACAGCTCACCCACAGCACCGCCGAGGCCAATGGCCAGGGCCGCCATCTCCCAGCCGTCGCGGGGAATGGTGTCGTTTTGAATGCGGCCCACCTCGTGCCAAAACAGCAGGTTGCGCTGGTCGAGGGCGAGCTGCTCCCATTTAATTAGGTCGATCTGAACTTCAACCTGGTCTTTGCCCAGCTCTTCGCAGGTAACTAGGGGTGGGGTGACATCAATAGCTGACTCCACCGTCACCCAGCTTTGTAGCTCGGGGGGCAGCAGGCTTCTCAGACGGCGAAGCTCACCCATATCGGCGCGGGCAGTGGCGGTGGCGTACGAGGTCATGGAGATTACGGGGATTGCACATCAGGTTTATTCATTAAATCCTACCTTAAACCTTTTTAGTCAAGGGGCGGTTATCCGCTGCTTGGCATTACAGCCTGGCAGGTTTAATCGCTGGGGAGATAACTTGCGGCCGCAAAAATTTGATCGGTCGATAGCGTCAGGCTTGGGCAGCAGGGGGATTCTAGCGCTTGCCCGGCGACAAATCGCCGCAGTTGATATTCCCCATTCACTAAAGTACATAGGGTGATGGTGGGCTGCTTAGGTTGACCGATATAGCGCACTGCTCCGAGGGCCCGGTAGTCGACAATCCAGTATTCGGCGACGCCCATGGCTTCGTACTCGACGAGTTTGTGACCGTAGTCGTCTCGCCAGTTGGTGCTCACCACTTCAATCAACAGCGGCAGGGTAGTGCCCTGTTGAATCGTAGAGACGCTTTCCCAGAGGGGTTCGTGAATCAGCTTTTGTTTGCCGAGGACGATGACGTCTGGTCGATAGCCTGAATCGGGCTGCTGAGGCTTAACTAATCCACTTTTGGGAATGGTGTAGGGTAAGTCGTGCTGGCGAAAGTATGGGGTTAGCTCTGCGGCCAGAAAAGCGCCAATCAGTTCGTGGGCACCGGTAGGTTGCATTTCGACCACACCCCCGCTGTAGAGTTCGTACTGGCGACCGTTTTCAGGCATCCACTGAATGAATTCTTCGAAGCTCAGGTGGTTAGGGTTAAGCGCTTGTACCATCGGGAATGCCTAAATGCGAGAGGTTTTACACCAGAGTGGGTTGATTGCATGGGGTAAGGGGCAAAGACCTATGCATGAGGGCGATCGCCCCATCTAGCAGCTCGTAACCGGCCTCGACGCTCTCGATCTGGCAGAGCTGCTGGCGCAGGGGAGCGGCCCCCTCAAACCCTTTCACGTACCAGGCCATATGTTTGCGAGCCTGGTATATGCCCTTTTGCCCCTTGTACTGCCACAGCAGCCCCAGGTGCTCGCGGGCGCAGCGCAGCATAGCCTCCGTCGTCGCGCGGGGAGGAACTATGCCAGTTTTTAAGCAGGTGTCGATTTCGCCCACCAAGAACGGGTAGCCCAGGGTGCCCCGCGAGCACATCACCCCGTCGGCCCCGGTTTGCTCCAGGCAGCGCACCGCCGCCTCAACTGAAACAATATCGCCGTTGGCAATCACCGGAATCGTCAGGGCGGCCTTAACTTTAGCGATCCAATCCCAGCGGGCGGGGCCGTGGTAGCCCTGGCTGCGGGTGCGGCCATGGAGGGTAAACATCTGCGCCCCGGCGGCTTCCATGCGGCGGGCAAACTCAACGGCGTTGATGTGCTCGTCATCCCAGCCGAGGCGGGTTTTGACGGTGATGGGCACCGGCACCGCCGCCGCTACGGTGCGGACGATCGCCTCGGCCACCTCCGGCTGGCGCAGCAGCGACGAGCCGCCGCCTTTTTTGGTGATTTTGTTGACCGGGCAGCCCATGTTGATGTCGATGGTTTTGGCCCCTGCGGCCACGGCCTTGCGAGCGGCCTCGGCCATAAAGTCGGGGCGGCAGTCAAACAGCTGAATGCTGATGGGCTGTTCGCCATCGTCAATATCCATAATTCTTTCGAGCTGCTGGGCGTGGCACACCCCAGTGGCCTGCACCATCTCGGTGTAGAGCATGGCGGTGGGGGCATAGCGACGCACCAGCTGGCGAAAGGCGCGGTCGGTCACCCCCGAGAGGGGCGACTGCAACACCCGGCTGTGGAGCGTGACTGAGCCGATGGTGAGGGGCGATCGCAGCCGCTGCTGAACTGCTGGAGAAAGCGTAGCCATACAGGGCAAACAGAGCAAGATGAGGACTGGGGGGGGGCTAGCCGAGCAGGGAGCGGGAGCGGCAAGACCCTTTGGTAGCCCTGTATACCTTTACCTGTATACCTTTATTAAGGTAGCACAGCGCAGTCGGCTGACTGGGCTACAGCCGCCCCACCAGCCAGTAGGTCAGCATTTGGCCCCGCCCCTTGACGGCCACATAGCCCCGCGACTCAAACTGAAATTTGTCCTTAAGCTTTTCGTACAGGTCTGCGGTCACCTGAATGCGCTGGGCTTCTCCGGTGGATTCCATGCGGCTGGCGATGTTGACGGTGTCGCCCCACAGGTCGTAGGCAAATTTGCGCCGCCCGATCACCCCCGCCACCACCGGGCCAGTGCCAATGCCGACGCGGATCTGGAAGGTTTTGCCGTCGGGGCGGGAAAATTGCTGAATGGCCTCGCAAATATCGAGGGCAAACTGGGCGATCGCCTCGGCGTGGCCATCGTTGGGGCTGGGCAACCCCCCGGCCACCATGTAGGCATCACCAATGGTTTTAATTTTCTCTAGCCGGTGAAACTCCGCCAGCTGGTCAAACATCGAGAACACTTCATTGAGCATTTTGACCAGCTGGCGCGGCGTCATCTCGCTAGAG
>JBBSLR010000105.1:0-8317 GCA_038255045.1 Phormidesmidales cyanobacterium | reverse complement strand
GGGTGCCAATAATTTCAACCTCCTCGGGCTGCGTGGGCACCAGCAGCGGGTTGGGGTCGGGCGTCAGATAGTCGGGCGGCGTATCGAACCCCTCGTCGGTGGGGCGATCGGACTGGGGTAGGGCTGAGCCCCCTGCGCGTGGCGATGCGCCCGCTCCATCAGTAGACAGGGGTACGGCGGCCTCCCCAGGCTCTAGCCCCGAGGTATCGGCCCCTGGAATTAGCGCTTCGTCGGGGGCAGCGGGTAGGTCGGCGTCGCCTGGGGAGTCAGACTCAACCTGGGCGACGTCAGCCCCAGATAAAACCCGACGCAAGGCCCCAGGCAAATCTTCAGATAGAGCGGCAGATTCAGGAGCTGCCAGCCCCGCAGCAGACCAGCTAGATAGGGCAATACCCAAGCTCAGCGGTAGAAGGCGGCGGCGATAGGAGTAAAACATAGGCACCATGGGCTATCACTAGCAAACTTGAGTCACCAACGGGAAAAATGGAAATTTTCTACCCCAGCTATTTAGCATATCGGCATCCGGCTTGAGTTTAGCCCGCCCTAGACGATCTACGCCCTAAGACAGAGCCGGCTTCTGCCCAGGGAGAGCAGGATTGGCCACAAAATTTTCCGTCAACAGCTTAACAAACTAAACGGTTTAGTACAATCAGGTGGGCGTCCAGTAGCCAGCAGCGGGCTGTAGGTCGGCGAAATGGTGGGTGGGTAAATCGCCGCAGCAGGCTTTTACCAGAGCGTCGGTGTCATCTACGGGCAGCACCGGGCAGCCCAGCTTGCGGCTGACCTCGGCCACGCTCATATCGTCTAAAAACAATGTGTCTTGGGGGTCGCCTGAGTCACTGGGCTTGATCATGACGGTGGGCAGCAGCAGCGCATCACCCAGGGGAATGCCGCGCAGCCCCAGCAGCAGGTCGTGGCCCGTCAGCAGGCCGGTAACGGTCAGATCTCGGCCCCAGTAGTCGCTGGACAGGGCCGCCAGTCGCACCGTCAGCCCATCAACGGTGTTGAGGCGGTTCACGAGCGGGCCAAAGGCATGCTCTACCGCATTGCCCACCACCCAGGTGAGCGTGCGGGGCGAGCTGACGGCCTGGGGTAAATATTCTTCGGCAGACTGATCAAATTCTTTAAGAAACTGGCGAATGGAGCCAACCCCGTTGCCCAGCTGGGGATAGTCTTCGTAGTGGCTTTCGGCGGGCACCGCTTGCTGGGCCAGCAAAAACCACTCGTCGGCCAGCCAGACAAAGCTGGTGCCAAAGCGCTGCTGGCATTCGGCCTGAAACGCCTGCACCTGGGCGATCACCTGGCGGGCCTGGGCCTGGGTTACAGGGGTTAGCTCATCTCCGTCTGGGCGAAACCGGGTTAGACCCACGGGCACCACCGCTGCCGAGGCCACCGCTGGCACATCGCCAGTATGAAACCGAGCCAGATCTCGCAGGGTGGTCGCGAGATGGTCGCCATCGTTAATGCCGGGGCAGACCACCACCTGGGCGTGAATTTGCAGCCGCTGATTTTGGAACCAGGCCAGCTGGTCGAGAATTTGCCCCGCCCTGGGGTTTTTGAGCAGGCGCGATCGCACCTCAGCCTCCGTGGCGTGCACCGACACGTACAGGGGCGACAGCCGCAGTTGGGCGATGCGCTCCCACTCCTGGGGTAGCAGGTTAGTCAGGGTGAGATAGCTGCCGTAGAGAAAGCTCAGCCGGTAGTCGTCGTCTTTGAGATAGAGGGTGTTGCGCTTACCGGGGGGCTGCTGGTCGATAAAACAAAAGGGGCAGGCGTTGTTGCACTGCATCAGCCCGTCAAACAGAGCGGTCTCAAACTCCAGGCCTAGATCTTCATCGATGTCTTTTTCGATCTCAACCCGGTGGGTTTTGCCCTTGGCATCGAGCACCTCTAGGGCCAGATCTTCGTCGGCGCAGAGAAAGCGGTAGTCGATCAGGTCACGGGGCTGCTGGCTATTGATAGCGACCAGGGCATCCCCCGGCTCAAAGCCGATATCTGCGGCGATGGAGTCGGGCAGCACGGCGCTGATGCGGGCGGGACGAATTGCCAGGGCAGCCATAGCTGAACTCTAAGATGAAAAAGGGCAAAATATGCCCTTCTATCTTAGATGTTTTGCATTTTCCCAGTCGCTAGGGCCAGCAAGATTGCCGCCCCAAAGGCCAAACGGTACCAAACAAATACCCAGGTACTGTGCTGCTTCAAGAAGCGAATCAGCCAAAAAATAGCCAGATAAGACGACACCACCGCCGCCAGCAGCCCCCCTAGCAACGGCAATAGGCCAATGGCACCCAGGCCGCCCTCTAGCAGCCCCTTAAGTTCTACCAGCCCGGCGAGGGTAATGGCGGGCACCCCGAGCAGAAACGAAAATCGGGCGGCGGTTGCTCGCTCTAACCCCATGAACAGCCCCGCCGTCAGGGTAGACCCCGATCTTGACACCCCCGGAATCAGCGCCAGGGTTTGGGCCAGGCCCATTAAAACTCCGTCTTTGAGATTTAGGGTTTCAAAGGTGCGCTTGCGGGTGCCGACTAGCTCAGCCGCCGCCAGCAGCACCGCCATAATCATCGAGACTACGGCAATAGTGGCGCTGCTGCGGAGCGGCGAGTTGTCAAAGTCGGGAATGAATATTTTGATGAATAGCCCCCCAATAATGATGGGGACAGTGCCCAGCAAGATGCCTAAGCCGAGACGAAAATCTGAAGAATCAAACCGTTTCTCTAGGGTTGCTCGAACCATGCCGACGGTCACCTGGCGCAGATCATCCCAGAAATACCAGAGAATTGCGGCAATGCTGCCCAGCTGAATCACCGCGGTGAAGGCCACCCCGGGGTCGCCCCAGCCCAGCACAACCGGAATCATTTTGACGTGGGCGGTGCTGCTAATGGGCAAAAACTCGGTTAGCCCCTGCACCACGCCAATCACGATGGCCTGCCACAGCGACATATCGGCCAGCATCTCCCCCCCATCGCCACCGGCTTGGGCCAGCCAGGGCAAAAAAACCATAAAACATATAGCCATAGAAAAACCTCCGTTAAGTGCCTGCATCTCGCCGTCCAATCCCCGCTCGATGACCGGAGCTAGCCGCCTATTTGCCCTGCCTATTCGCCCTAAATCTACCTCTGGCGATTGCCAGACCAGATTTCCCAAGAGGTAGAAAACTTTACAAATAAATACATATACTAAACAAGACACCCGCAGCAGCTAGGCCGCAAGTCCCCTTGTGGAATTGTACGGAACCTCCCGCCGGTCTACGCTGGAGTATACAAATTCTTTGTGCAGGCTTAATATAGCGGCGGCCAGTTCGCTAAGGACATCGGTAACCGTCCCTAGCTAAAGCTCGAGTAGCGAACTGGCGCATAGCCATCGCTCCAGAAACTTTGGCATGTCCTAACCATAATGGCGATGACGATATCAGGGCAGATGGCCTTAACAGAGACTTACCTTTGGTTTCTGCAAGTCAGCGCCGTGGCATGCCCCGGGGGGGCATGCTATCTTAACAACAGTTAACCAGCTCTCAGGATTCCATTGAGTCTTTCCTACTCCAAAAAAGTATCTCCCCTGTGGCTAGCTTCGGCCCTCGACTGGGCAGCGGCTTCTCGGCCCCAGCTTCAGGTCTTTGCGGCATCCCTGGCGCTGGTAATTTTGCCGGTGTTTGTGCAGGCTCCCCTGGTGCGCTACTTTCCCTGGGTGAGCCTGGCAATGACCCCCCTGTGGTTGGGGTTAGGGGCCTGGATGATGAAGCGTCCTCGTTTACATCTTTGGGGCGACCTGGTTGTCGGTTTTGGCTGGATCTGGCTTACAGGTTCGCTGTACTGGGGCTGGTTTCGGTGGGATCCGATTATCCATTTGCCCATCGAAGCATTGGGGTTGCCGATCGCCCTGGCTTGCTTATATCGGGGCTGGGGTCGAGTAGGCAGCTACTTTTTTCTGGGGTCGCTCTTGGGCACAGCCGTCACCGACCTCTACATCAACTGGATGCATCTATTCCCCACCTGGCGACAGTTAATGTTGGCCGACCCCGATGTGGCCCCGCTGGTGCTGCGGGCTGCCAGTGCCTCTCTTGAGTCTGATGTGGCCGCTTGCCGAGCGATCGTCTTAGTGCTGTTTTTGCTCGTGGCCACGGTGATTGCCCTCACCACTTCAAGGCAGCTGGCCTGGTGGGCCTTTGGCGGGGCTGTGTTTAGCACTTTAATCGTAGACGGGCTGTTTTTCTTGACCGCCGCTCTGGCCTAGGCCCAGTCAGGAATTGGCATATCTGGCATAACATCTCTGGCATAATAGGGACAGCTTAGAGATATCTTGGGGATACCTACCGCGATCTGGTTCTACTTGCATGAGCGATCGCACTCTACAGCTTTAATATGCCCACACTGTAACGCTGTGAATTTTTCCTCTGGCCCCTACCTTACGCTTAAAACAGGCTCCGGTGATCGCCAGCTTTCGTTGGTAGGCGGCAACTACTGGACAGTGGGGCGCGGCGACGACAACAGCTTTGTGCTGCCCGACCGCTGGATTTCGCGCAACCACGCCATGTTTCAGGGCACCGACAACGGGCAGTTTTATCTAATTGATTTGGGCAGCCGCAACGGCACCTTTATCAACGGTCGCCGGGTTAGCGTGCCGATTATCTTAAAAGATGATGACCTGCTAACCTTTGGCCAAACTGAGCTGCGGTTTTTCTCACCCACAGATACTGCTCAGGCCGCAGATGTCACCCTGGCCGGGGGGCATGGCGATTCTACAGCCACCGCCATGCTCCACATGCGGCGGCTGATTTCGGTGATGGTGGTCGACATTCGCGACTTCACCGTTATGACCCGCCAGCTGGATGAGCAAGTGCTCTCTGAGGCGATTGGCACCTGGTTTCGGCGGGCTGGAGAGATCATCGGCCAGTACGACAGCTGGATCGACAAGTACATTGGCGATGCGGTCATGGCCGTATGGATTCACGGCAAAGAGGGCGCGGATCGAGCCAGTATGGTGCAAATTTTGCAGGCGGTGAGCACCCTGGCCGAAATGACCAGCCAGCTCCACGAGCAGTTTCCGCTGCCGTTTCCCCTGCGTATCGGTGCGGGCATTAGCACCGGCTATGCCATGGTGGGCAATACGGGCAGCAGCGATCGCCCCGACTATACCGCCCTGGGCGACACGGTCAACTATGCCTTTCGCCTGGAGTCAGCCACCAAAGAGCTGGGGCTTGACATTGCCATGGGCGAAACCACCTACGAGCACCTGCAAAAGGTCGGGGCCGACGCCCAGTGCTTTAAGCGCTTCACCGTTGAGCTGAAGGGCTATGAAGCAGCCATTACCACCCGCGCCAGCACCTTCACCGACCTAAACCAGTTTTTAGCCGAATATTCTTGATGATTCGCCCTGATGATTCGCCTTGATAATTCGCCCTGAGCAGCCGGGAGAGATTGAGGCGATTTACCGGGTCAATGCGATCGCCTTTGACCGCGCCAACGCAGCCGATCTGGTGGATCAGCGGAGGGGGTTGCCCCATATCTAGAGTTTGCGGACTGTGCGTAGGGGAAGGCTGGAAGGTGGAAAAGTTAGCAGGTTTGGAGGTGGAAAGATTTGAAGGTTGAGGAACTGAATCATAGGCGTTCTAACTTTCAAACCTTCAAACGCCTTTAACTCAAACTGAAATTTAGAAAAATTTGCGATCGCTGTCGAAATGCCCCAACCCCATTCGTTGTAGTTACAGAAGGTCACCAAACACCTTCTATCACTCACCTAACTTGATGGAGTCTCAACCTATGCAGTACGCAATTCTCATCTACGAAACCGAGCAAGCCTTTAGCAGCCGTACCGACGAGGCCCAGGCCGGGCCTTACTGGGGAGCTTACCAGGCCTATGCCGGAGCGCTTAAGGAATCGGGCCTCGAGACCGACGGCGGTATTTTGCAACCAGGACACACAGGAACCACGGTACGCCTCAAGGATGGCCATCGCCAGGTGCAAGATGGCCCCTACGCCGACACCAAAGAGCAGCTGGGCGGTTTCATTGTGATCGATGTGCCCGATCTAGATGCGGCCCTCGACTGGGCGGCCCGCTGCCCGGCGGCAGGGTACGGGGCGGTGGAAGTGCGGCCCGTGCTGCCGGCCCCGGCGATGGCCTAACCCCATGGCTGATGCCCGCCGAGCGGTAGAAACGACTGCCCGCGCCTCCTACGGTCGCCTGCTTGCCTACCTGGTCAGTCGATCTCGGGACGTGATGGTGGCCGAAGATGCCCTCGGCGATGCCTTTGCCTCGGCCCTAGCCACCTGGGCCGAGCAGGGCATTCCCCCCAACCCTGAAGCCTGGTTAATGCTGGCGGCGCGGCGCAGGTTAATTGATGCTCAGCGCCGCCGTAAAACCAAAGAAAAGGTCGTTGAACTGCTGGCATCCGATGGAGAAGAAGGGGCACTCATCTCCGAAGATGATGCCGTATTCCCCGACGAGCGGCTCAAGCTGCTTTTCGTCTGCGCCCACCCGGCGATCAACCCCAGCATCCACACCCCGCTGATGCTGCAAACTATTCTGGGCTTTAACGCCCAGCAAATCGCCTCGGCGTTCTTGGTGTCGCCCACCACCATGGGGCAGCGACTGGTGCGGGCTAAAGCCAAAATTCGCGACGCGGGTATTGCCTTTGAAATTCCCGAGGCGACGGATTTACCCGCGCGGCTACAGGCGGTGCTAGAAGCCATCTACGCCGTCTACACCCTGGGCTGGGACAATGTTGCCGGTAGCGATCCTCGCCATCAGGGTTTAACCAACGAGGCTCTATGGTTCGCTCGTCTGTGCGTTCAACTGATGCCCGACGAACCCGAAGCCAAGGGATTGCTAGCCCTGATGCTCTTTTGCGAAGCCCGCGCCAAGGCCCGCCGCACTGCTGAGGGAGCTTACGTGCCGCTGTCAGAGCAGAATACTGAGCTGTGGGCGCAGGACATGCTGCACGAAGCCGAACAGGTTTTAGGCCAGGCCGCCGCCGCCCAAATCATGGGACGCTTTCAGCTCGAAGCTGCCGTCCAGTCGGCTCACATGCAGCGGGCGGGCGGACAAGCTCCTGATTGGGATGCGATCATACTGCTGTATGAAGGTCTGCTGCGGATTGCGCCTACGCTGGGGGCACGGGTGAGCCAGATAGCTGCGATCGCCGAAGCCCAGGGCTTCGCCGCAAGCCTGGCGGCGTTAAAGACAATCCCCCCTGAAGTCGTAAAGAACTATCAGCCCTACTGGGCCTTAAAAGCCCATCTACTGAAAAACCTAGACCAACCTTTGGCTGCCAAGAAAGCCTATCAACAGGCCATTGGGCTCTCAGAAGATATTGCCATTCGAGAATTTTTGTTGGCGCGATCGCTCCTCATCCACAGCTAAAGCCACCTCTCTCATCCTCCCCACCTCCCTCATCCTCCTCACCTTCCCCACTTACGGCTAAAATCGGTAGGCAACTTCCCCAGCAACCGCATGACCGCCTACTCTACCGCCCCCTTCAGCCCCGCCGAAATCTCCGCTGAAGGCCTCAAGCCCGAGGAGTACGACGACATTGTGCAGCGCCTGGGCCGCCACCCCAACCGCGCTGAGCTGGGCATGTTTGGGGTGATGTGGTCAGAGCACTGCTGCTACAAGAATTCGCGACCACTACTTAAGCAGTTCCCCACCGAGGGGCCGCGCGTGCTGGTGGGGCCGGGGGAAAATGCCGGGGTGATCGACGCGGGCGTCGGCCAGCGGGTGGCCTTCAAAATTGAGTCCCACAACCATCCCTCTGCCGTAGAACCGTTCCAGGGGGCCGCTACCGGGGTCGGCGGCATTCTGCGCGATATTTTTACCATGGGGGCGCGGCCGATCGCCGTGCTCAACTCCCTGCGGTTTGGTGATCTGGCCGACAGCCGCACCCGCCGCCTGTGCCAGGGGGTGGTCTCGGGCATTGCCCACTACGGCAACTGTTTTGGGGTGCCCACCGTAGGCGGCGAAGTCTATTTTGACTCTGCCTACAACGGCAACCCCCTGGTAAACGCCATGGCGATCGGCATTATGGAAACCGACGAGATCGTCAAATCTGGGGCAGCGGGCCTGGGTAACCCGGTGGTGTATGTGGGGTCAACCACCGGGCGCGACGGCATGGGCGGGGCCAGCTTTGCCAGCGCCGAACTCACCGATGAATCTGAGGCCAGTCGCCCCGCCGTGCAGGTGGGCGACCCGTTTCTCGAAAAATCGCTGGTGGAAGCCTGTTTAGAGGCATTTAAGACGGGGGCGATCGTCGCCGCTCAGGATATGGGCGCGGCGGGCCTCACCTGCTCTACCGCCGAGATGGCGGCCAAGGGCGGCGTCGGCATTG
>JBBSLR010000104.1:0-8352 GCA_038255045.1 Phormidesmidales cyanobacterium | reverse complement strand
GGTATCTCTAGGCCGTAGCTGAGGTGGGGCCGCCCGGAGAAATCTAGCGCCACCTGCACCAGCGACTCATCGAGGGGAGCGACAAAGTGGCCAAAGCGGGTGATGCCCTTGCGATCGCCCAGGGCCTGGTGCAGCGCCATACCCAGGGTAATGCCCACGTCTTCGTTGGTGTGGTGGTCGTCAATTTCGATGTCGCCCGTGGCCCGCACCTCTAGATCAATCAGCCCGTGGGACGAGATCTGGTGCAGCATGTGGTCGAGAAAGGGAATGCCAGTATGGGCCTCGCACTGCCCGCTGCCGTCCAGATTCAAGCTCACCTGCACGTCGGTTTCACCCGTGGTGCGGCTGACGCTGGCGCTGCGGAGGCAGGTCGGGCTAGGAGTTTGAACCAGGGGACGGTCTTGGGTTTGCATGGCGGGTTGTCAACGGTTGGGCTTCCATCTTACCGAATCAGCCGTCGCGTTCAGCGGCTTGGGCTGATTCGGTAATCGGAGGTTGTCGGCGATCAGTCATAATAGCCCTACAGATACGGTGGCACTGATGAGCAATGCGGCTGCACGCTTAGGGGCTGGCGTTGGCATAAGGTACCGACTTTAGCAAAAGGCCCATGATAGATTCCCGCCCCACGCCTTCACGGGGGCAGGCACTGCGCGGGAATGACGCTGGGATGATACTTAATTGCTGATCCCTGATTGAATTTGCCGTTGCCGTCTTAGGCCTGCTGACATGAGCTTTACCGACGACCTGGGCCTGCTGATTCGCGCCCGCTACTCGATCATCTACATCGCCACCGCCGAAGAAGAGCGGGCCGAGGCCGAGATTGCCGCCTGCGCCGCTGCCCAGGGCAGCCGGGCGGTCTACACCTGGGATTTTGTCGATGGTTACTCTGGCAACCTCAACGACGCCGGGTTTGGCAAACGCAACCCGCTGCAGGCGCTAGAACTGGTGGAAAAACTGCCCGCCAGCGCCCCAGCGGTGTTTGTGCTGCGCGACTTTCATCGCTTTTTAGACGACGTTGCGGTTTCTCGCAAATTGCGCAACCTGGCCCGCGGCCTCAGCTCTCAGCCCAAGACCCTGGTGATTCTTGCGGCCCAGCTGACGATTCCCGACGAGCTGAGCGAAACCATGACCGTGCTGGAGTTTACCCTGCCCGATGCCGCCGCCATTCGCCAGGAGGTGCGGCAGCTGTTGGCAGCGACCAACGCCGACCTGCCGACGGCCATGGTGGAAGAGCTGGTGCGCACCTGCCAGGGGCTGTCGCTGGAGCGGATTCGGCGGGTGCTGGGGCGGGCGATCGCCGACCACGGCAGCTTTACCCCCGCCGACCTCGATCTGATTCTCGACGAAAAGCGCCAGAGCATTCGCCAGACCCAAATTCTCGACTACTACCCCGCCAAGGAGCAGATCACCGACATTGGCGGGCTAGACAACCTCAAAGACTGGCTGCTCAAGCGGGGGGCAGCGTTTTCCGAGAAAGCCCGCCAGTACGGGCTGCCCCACCCTCGCGGGCTGCTGCTGATCGGCATTCAGGGAACTGGCAAATCCCTTACTGCCAAGGCGATCGCCCACCACTGGCACCTGCCCCTGCTGCGCCTCGACGTGGGGCGGCTGTTTGGCGGCCTGGTGGGCGAATCCGAGGCCCGCACCCGCCAGATGATCCAGCTGGCGGAGGCCATCTCCCCCTGCGTGCTGTGGATTGACGAGATTGACAAGGCCTTTGGCGGCATGGATGGCCGGGGCGATGCGGGCACCGCCAGCCGCGTGTTTGGCACCTTTATCACCTGGATGGCAGAGAAAACTTCGCCAGTGTTTGTGGTGGCCACCGCCAACAACATTCTCACCCTGCCGCCGGAGATGCTGCGCCGGGGCCGCTTCGACGAGATTTTTTTTGTGGGGCTGCCCAGCCAGGGCGATCGCCAGGCGATCTTTGAAGTACATCTGTCGCGGCTGCGGCCCCACACCCTCAAAACCTTCGACACCGCCCGGCTGGCCTACGAAACCCCAGAGTTTTCAGGGGCTGAGATCGAGCAGGTGATCGTTGAAGCTATGCACCTGGGCTTTAGCCAAAACCGCGACTTCACCACCGACGACATTCTCACCGCCGCCAGCGAAATGGTGCCCCTAGCCCGCACCGCCCAGGAGCAGATCGAAGCCCTGCAAGCCTGGGCGGCGGCGGGTAAAGCCCGCATGGCCTCGCGCAGCGATCTAGACCTGCGGCTGCGCCCCACCCTCCCCGACACCGATTAGCCCCCCGGTGCCAATAATCAGGAGGTGCCGATTAGCCCCCGGTGCCGATAATCAAGAGGTGCTGTACCATTAGCAAGCCGTAGTCAATTTTCCCTGGCCCGCTGCCCCATGAAAGGATTTTTCATTGGTCTGTCAAAATTAATTGTGGGCGTTGCGATCGCCCTCATTCTCCTCTCCATGGCCGGGGTGGCCACGGCCCGCTACCTGATGGGCCGCCTCTCGGTGCTGCCGCCCAAGCCCTTCTACGGCGAAGAAGTGCCGGTAGAACCACCCCCAGCTGAGGCCGCGCCCGAAACGACACCAGAAGCGACACCAGAGACGGCGGCCCAGGCCGAAGCCCCGCCCGTAGAGACGCCCCCGGTAGTAGAACCAGCGCCCGTCGATCCGGCCCTGGAGCCGGATGCCTACGACGCTGTGGTGGTGCAGCCCATCGGCCTGGTGATGCGCGAAGGCCCTGGGGTAGAGTTTCTCCAGGTGGGGGGGGTCGATGTGAACGAGGCCATAGTGGTGCTCGAAGAGCCCGCCGACCAGTCGTGGATGAAGGTGCGGGTGGTGGCCAACGGCCAGGAGGGCTGGGTGCGCTCAGGCAACACCCGCCGCGCCGAATAGCCGTAGCTCTTGGGCCACAGCCATCTGTGCCCCAGGTACCCTATCCCCCCTGAGGGGAAATGTTAACTAATCTAACCAAGCCTTAAGCTTGGTGTCAGTTCTCCAGGGCGGGCTAAATTGGCCGAGGCCAGGGTGATAGCGTAAGGGTCTGAAAAGCAGCCCTAGGATTGGGTACGTAGCCTCTTCTACAGCTGCTGCCCCATTCTCTTTGCGTCATAATCCCACTTTTGAGAACCCATGCATAACCTACAAAAAGACTGGATTGGCTCTGTTGCGATCGCAGCCCTTGGCGCTGGCGTAATCACTTCTTTTGCGGTCGCCCAGGGGCAAAACCCGCTGATGGGCCTGGCGATCACAGCGTTTGCCGCCGTCTCTGCTGTGGCCATTGACCACTTTCTGTAGAGTCTGTCTGAGCGCATCAATTTAAATCCCCCCGCTGTTAGCAGGCTGCCGACAGCGGGGGGATTTTTAGGTTGATCATATCGACAGCAGATCAATAGCTCAGACTAGGAACCCTGCCCGCCTGCAAAAGTGGTCTCTAATTGCAGGAATATTGCCATCCTCAGCGACAAACGTGACAAGCCTGTGAATCCCAGGGGAATTACTTCTATAGCGACGGCCATTGCGCTTAACCCGAATTATTCACAAGAACAGACGCTGAAGGCTGTCATTCCCGCGCAGTGCCTGCCCCCGCGAAGGCGTGGGGCGGGAACCCAGTCGGGAGTAGGTTGCTTCGCGTAGATTCCCGTTTTCACGGGAATGACAGGCATTTCCTTAGCGTTATGAATAATGCAGGTTAAGATACCTACCCCTCCCCGGGGCAAAACCAGGGACGGCGCAATGGCGTATAGCCATCGCTTCAGGGGTATACGAAGAATGTATAGCCCTGTCAGGGTGAGGGGGTAGCCGCGATGAAAATTCTTGTCGTCGATGACGATGACCTATTAGTTGAGCAGCTGACCGCTGACCTGCTGGCCCAAAACTACGTGGTCGACACCACCTCTGACGGGCTGCTGGGCTGGGAATATGCCACCGCCACCCCCTACGACCTGATTGTGCTCGATATCAATCTGCCGGGGCTAGACGGGGTATCGCTGTGCCAGCGGCTGCGGCAGGAGGGCTACGCCGGGGCGATTTTGCTGCTGACGGGGCGCAGCAGCCCGTCAGACGTGGTGATGGGGCTAAATGCCGGGGCCGACGACTACCTGGTCAAGCCCTACACCCTGGCCGAGCTAACGGCTCGCCTGCGGGCGCTGCAGCGCCGCCCCCAGCTGGTGAGCAGCCCGACGCTGCGCTACGGCTCGCTAGAGCTAGACCCCAACGGGGGCCTGGTGACGGTGGCCGACCGACCGGTGGAGCTATCGCCCAAGGAGTATGGCCTGCTGGAGCTGTTTTTGCGCCACCCCGATCGCATATTCAGCAATCCGCTGCTGCTGGAGCGGCTGTGGAGTGTAGAAGAGGCCCCCGGCGAAGAGACCATTCGCACCCACATCAAGCGGCTGCGGCGCAAGCTCAAGCAGGCCGGGGTAGACGACATGATTGAAAACGTCTACGGCATGGGCTATCGGCTCAGGCCCGAAGCGGTTGGCCCAGATGTTGGCCCAGATGTTGGCCCAGATGTTGAACAGACGGCCCCGCCCCCGGAAGCGCCCGATAGAGCCGCCGCTGCCCGCGAGGCGGCGATCGCCGCCTTTGAG
Organism: Phormidesmidales cyanobacterium; assembly: GCA_038255045.1. GTDB lineage: Bacteria > Cyanobacteriota > Cyanobacteriia > Phormidesmidales > Phormidesmidaceae > Nodosilinea. The sequence goes on along the minus strand of JBBSLR010000104.1, from coordinate 3,799 downwards.
CGCTTTCGCCCCGCCATTGATCAGCGCATGGCGGCCCTGCGCGATGCGGCCCTTGCCCTAAAAGCAAACCACCTGCCCGCCGCCGTGCAGACCGCCGCCCAGGGTGCCGCCCACAAGCTGGCCGGGTCGCTGGGGCTGTTTGGCTACGGGGCCGGGTCGCACCTGGCCCGCCGCCTCGAAGACTGGCTAGAACAGCCCGACCTAGCCCAGGGGCAGACCTTTAGCAGCCTGGTAGACCAGCTCGATGCGCTGCTGCGATCGCCCCCCGCCGCTGCCTTAACCGAGAGCCAGGCGGCGATCGTGCCGCTGCCCCCGGCTGCCGCTCTGGGCGATCGGATCGCGGTAGTGGCCGTAGACGACGACCCGATAATGTTGGCCCAGCTCCAGAGCCTCTTACCCCATTGGGGGGTGGATGTGCTGGGCCTCCAAGACCCCCACCAGACCCTAGCCATCCTAGAGGCCAGCCCCCCCGACCTGCTGCTGATAGATTTAGATATGCCATCCCTAAGCGGCCTTGACCTGTGTCGCCAGCTGCGCCAGATCAACCGCTGGCAGACCCTGCCGATTGTCTGCCTCACCGCCTGCCGCAATGCCGCTACCCTCTACCAGCTCTACCAGGCCGGGGCCGACGACTATCTGTCCAAGCCGGTGGTTGAGCCAGAGTTGGTCAGCCGCATTTTTCACCGGGTGGAGCGGGGTCGCCTGCTGCAAACCATGGCCGGCACCGACGCCCGCACCGGTCTGGCCAACCGCCAAAAGGGCACCATTGAGCTAGATCTGCTGCTGGCCCTGGCCCAGCGCCAGGGCCAGGTTGTGACGCTGCTGCGGGTGCAGCTGGGTGCGGCAAACCGCTCCGGTGACTTGGCTGCCATGCTGGCCCTGGGTCAGCGCCTAGCGCCTGTGGTTAACCCCGGCGACGTGCTGGCCATCTGGGGGCCGCGCGAGCTGGTGGTGGGCCTCTGGGCCACCGATAGGGCCACCGCTCAGGCGGCGCTGCGATCGCAACTCCACCCCCTTGGCACCCTAGATCTCACCGTGGGCACAGCGACTTTCCCCCGGGAGGGGGCCACGCTGTCGGCGCTGTATCGTCACGCCAGCCAAAGAGCGGCATCCCTGCCGCTCTTTGATTAGAGTCTTGGGTCCCAAAATTTCTCCAGCGTTTCTTCAGGATTCTCCCAGGGCTTTTTACCATGACCAACCGGTGCATTTTGATCATTGATGACGAAGCCGATGTGCGCGAGATCGCCAAAGTCAGCCTAGAGATTACAAAACGCTGGCAGGTGGTCACCGCCGCCTCTGGGGATGAGGGGGTAGCCCTGGCCAGCAGCCACCGTCCCGACGCGATTTTGCTGGACGTCGTGATGCCCCAGGTGGACGGTTTGGCCACCCTAGTCAAGCTCAGCAAAAACGTGGATACCTGCCAAATTCCAGTCATTTTATTGACGGCGACAATGCGGCTGGCCACCCAGCCCGCCTACGCCGCCGCCGGGGCTAAGGCCATACTGATCAAGCCGTTTGACCCAGGTCTTTTGGGCAGCCAAATTGAAACTGCGCTGGGATGGTAGCAACCGATACATAACTGCGCCAAATTGGGCCATTGTGTTCACAGGGATGTCACAATCTTTGCATAACTTAAGAGAGTCGCTACCCCCGAACTGCCTGTGCTCCCCCTAATTGTGATTGAGAATCTAATTGCTCCCTTCAAATTTTGGCGAGAAGGCATCCATGAGGGCATGCTTTACCGCAACGATTTTTATGTCGTCTTGCATCGGTTTACCAGTGCTGAGCGCACCCAAGCCCACGACAAGGCCACCGAAGAAAGCAATCGCGGCTTCAAGGTGTGCATCACTGTCTCTAAGACTCATTACACCGTGTGGGTCGACCTGCAATCGCGCGTGTCTGCGCCCCTGCCCGTGCCCGCCATCAGCTACTAGCCCCCATCGACAGCCCCGCCACACTGTTGCCCTGTCGTTTAGCATCTACTATGGTCTACCTAACTCCGATCAACTCTGTCAAATCTGCCGAAGCCCCTGAACCATGCCCTGACTGTGCCTACCCGATTGACGACATCTCGCTGCTGATCTGCCATGAGCTTAGAACGCCCCTTACCTCCATCAACGGCGCTCTCAAACTGCTGGGATGCTATCAATCTGGGGCCCTGTCTGACTATGCCCAGCGGCTGCTGACCATCGCCATCAACAATACCGACCGGCTCACCCGGCTCGCCAACGCCCTAGAAAATCAGGCGATGCCGCTGCTGACCCTACTCTCGACCTCAGAAATAGATTCGCTGCAGATTGAAAACGACCTGCACCGGGCGGTGGAGCAGCAGGAGTTTGAGCTGGCCTACCAGCCGATTGTAGCCGTCGACAGCGGCCAGATTATTGGCTTTGAGGCCCTGGCTCGATGGCAGCACAGCACCCGGGGGGCGATTTCCCCTGAGGTGTTTATTCCCCTAGCCGAAAAAACTGGCCTAATCAGCACCCTGGGGCGATCGCTGCTCGACCGGGCCTGTCAGCAGCTGCGCCAGTGGCAAACCGAGTTTCCAGCGATTCCTGCCCTCAGCATTAGCGTCAACCTGTCGGCGCTGCAGCTGCTCCAGCCGCAGCTGGTGGCCGAGGTCGATGAAATTCTTCAGCGTCACCACCTCGACCCCAGCAGCCTCAAGCTAGAGGTGACCGAGAGCGCCCTGATCGACAATAAAGACCTGGCCCTGGCCACCCTAGTTGATCTGCATCAGCTGGGCATTCAGCTCTATATCGATGACTTTGGTACGGGCTACTCCTCCCTGGGGCGGCTGCGAGATTTGCCCTTTGACACCCTCAAAATTGATCGGTCGTTCATTCGCAACAAAAACTGGGCCATGAGCGAGGCGATTTTGATGATGGCCGAGCGGCTCAACCTGGAGGTGATTGTGGAAGGGGTCGAAACCCTCGACGATGTGCTGACGCTCAGAAGCCTGGGCTGCAAAAAAATGCAGGGCTACTACTTCTCAGCCCCCGCCACAGCGGCCGACATTGCGACTTTGCTGGGGCAGCAGGGAGGCGGTCGCTGTTTCCAAGTTGATCCCCCCGTGCTAGGCGCAGTGCTGAACGCTAATTTCTAGGTTGGAGCCGGGCGGGGCGATCGCTCCCTAGGAGACCCGATCGCAATTATCACAGTGCCCACACCTGCCCAACCGCTGGGCTTCGGTGCGAAAGCCAAAGGCCACCAGCAGCCCCTGCCAGCGGCACTGGCGGCTGTGGAGAAACCGACGCATGGGGTGGCTGGCGGCGATCTGCGCCCCCAGCCGACTCCCTGGCTGCTCCAGCAGGCGGTACTCAAACGGGGTCACCCACTCCAGCTGCCCCACGCTGTGCAGCCACGACAGCGAAATCGCCCCGTGGTCAAACCGCTGGCCAACGTCGCGCACATCCCCACTGGGCGGAATCTGGCCGATCAGGCGCTGGGCCTTTTGCTGAAGTGCCTGGGTTTGGGCCTCAAAGAATTTTGCCCGCTGGCGATCGCCCGGTTCTAGCCACCCCGTCGGCTCGCTCACCAGGGTCAGGGCCTCGGCGGCACTGCCGTCGCGCCCGGCTCTGCCCACCTCCTGCACGTACTCGGTAATGGTGCAGGGCGCCTGGTAGTGCACTACCCAGCGGGTGTTGGGCTTGTTGACGCCCATGCCAAAGGCCGAGGTGCAGACCACAAATTGGAGCCGATCATCCATCCAGGCGGCTTCGGTCTGGCGGCGATCGCGGCCACTCAACCCGGCGTGGTAGGGGGCCACCCGGTACTGAGTCGCCAGCTGCTGGGCCAG